>JANYBR010000268.1 GCA_025360685.1 Pseudomonadota bacterium | reverse complement strand
TGCAGGCCAAGCTCCTGCGGTTTCTCCAGGAGAGACGTCTCGAGCGCATCGGCGGCCGCGAGTCGATATCGGTCGATGTCCGCCTGATTTGTGCGACCAACCAGAAGCTGGAAAAGCTGATCGCGGATCAAAGATTCCGCGAGGATCTGTTCTATCGTATCAACGACGTGCGGATTGAACTACCGCCTCTGCGGGACCGCGAGGGCGACGTGACAGTGCTGGCCCAACATTTTCTCAACTCGTTCAATCGGGCCTATTTCAAGCAAATTGCCGGCTTTACCGGTGACGCTCTGAACGCCATGGCAGCTCATACCTGGCCCGGCAACGTTCGCGAGCTGGAGAACCGAGTAAAGCGCGCGGTCATTATGTCTGAGAGCAAGCGAATCACCGCGCAAGACCTCGATTTAGCCGACATTAAAGCGGCGCCGCGCAGCCTGGATCTGAAGACCGAGGTCGAGAAACTGGAGCGCAAGCTTGCCAGCGAGGCGCTCGCGGTGGCAGAGGGCAATGTCTCCAAAGCCGCCAAAATTCTGGGCGTCAGCCGTCCGCACCTTTACAATCTGCTGGGCCAGGGCTGATCGAATCATTTTTCCTTCCGGAGAGCGATGTGACGAAACCGAGTCGGACTGCCTTACAAAGCCGTACGGGCTCCACACTCGCCATGCTGGCGTTGGTGCTGGCGGCGCTCTGTACCGGATCACAGGCGCGAGCCGACATAGCCCCGAACGCCGCCAGCGGTGCTCCCGCACCGGTGAACAACGGGGCGGTCCGGCAATATGTGAGCGACGCCGGAAAGGCGATGAAGAACGGCAACCCGCACCTGGCCGTCATTCTGTTGAAGAACGCACTGAAAGTTGCACCAAGTAACGGCGCGGTCCGTGCGCAGCTCGGATATGCCGACCTGCAATTCGGCGACCTGGTTTCCGCGGAACGCGAACTACGCCAGGCGCGAGCCGATGGTGCACCCGATCGGATTGTCCTGCCTGTCCTGTTCCAGACGATGTTGTTGCGCCATGAAGAGCAGAAGTTGCTCAGCGAGTTTCCCGATCCGGGTCCGAATGCGGCCGGGCCCGGCTCCGCCGATCTCCTGAAAGTGCGTGCCATGGCCTTGCAGGCACTTGGCAATGCAAGCGACGCCGCAGCAGCCATGGACCGCTCGCTGACACTGCGCCGCGATGTTCCCGGATTGATCGCCAGAGCAAGACTTGCCCAACAGCAAAGCAATCTGCCCCTTGCAAAGAGTCTTGGCGACGAGGCCCTGAAGCTCGCGCCCAAGGCCTCGGAAGTGCTGCTGTTCAAGCTCGGTCTGCTGATGCTTAGCAACGATCGCGCTGGCGCACTTTCCCTGGCGAACCAGCTGATCGAACAGTTCCCCGACAATCTCTCCCTCAGAATTGCCCGGATCGAGCTCAGCATTCAACTCAAGCAAGACAGCCATGCCAGCTCCGACGTCGATGCGCTGCTGGTCAAGTCTCCCAGTTCGCCGATCGTGCTCTATTACAAGGCGCTCCTGCTGGCGCGCGCCAATGACATCAAAGGCGCCTGGCATATCGCGCAGTCGCTGCCGCCGGATTTCGTGCAATCCCAGCCCACGATCGCGATCATCACGTCTCAGATGGCGATTAGCAGCGGCAACGAGGAAACCGGTGCTGCGATTTTGAATTCCGTGCTGGCAAAATCGCCAGGCCTGGTCGACGTCCGGCTTCGCCTGGCCGCCCTCCGGTTGCGCCAGAACAGCCCTGAGGCGGCGCTCGGCGTCTTGCAGCCGCTGAAGGATTCCAATGATGCGCGGTCCCTGGCGCTTCTGTCCCAAGCCTATTTGAGTCTGCACCAATATTCCAACGCGCTAGATGCGCTAGGCCGGCTCAACGCATCGGGCACGGGTGGGTCGGGCGTGAAGCGAGAACTTGCACTCGTTGAAATGCAGTCCGGACAGTCCGACCAGGCTATCAAGGACTTGATCGAACTCGACGCCAAGCAACCAACCGATCCGACCGTCGTGGCACCGCTGGTCGCCGCCCTCAGTCAGGCCAAACGGTATGCCGAGGCGCTCGCGGCGGCCGATCGCCTCGCTGCGGATCCCAAGCAACGCGTTCAGGCGCTCTTCTTTCGCGGTCAGATTCTGGTGCTGCAGGGCGACGGAAACGGTGCGTTGGCAGCCTTCCAAAGCGCTCTGAAACTCAACCCGAAATATGTGGCCGCGCTCTACTACCGGGCTGGCCTGTTTGAAGTGCAGAGGCGGTATGCCGATGCGGATCGCGACCTGCAGACAATTCTCCAGGTCGACCCGAAGAACATCCTTGCGCTTGTAAAGCGGGCGGAAGTCGCCGCGCGGCAGAATCAGGACGCTAACGCGCGCGCGATTTTGACCAAGGCAATCGGCATTGCACCGCAAAATCCGGCGCCGCGCACAGCCCTGATCAAGTATCTGATTATCCGCCGCGATCTCAAGGCGGCCATGGCGGCGGCATCCGATCTGGTGCGGGTGGCGCCGAAGAATATCGAAGGTTTGACGTTGCTCGGGCAGCTGCAACTGGCGTTCGGCCAAAAGGCTCAATCGATCGTCACGCTGCGCCGGTTGAGCGCACTCGTGCCGAAGTCGTCCAACGCCCAGCTGCTTCTCGCCAACGCCCTGTTCGCCAACGGCGATCGCAATGGTGCCTCGAGCGCACTGTCGATTGCTGCTACGTCCGATCCCAGCTCTATTTCGGTGCGCACGGCACAGATCGGCATGATGTTCGCCTCGAACGATATCGGCGGCGCCATCGCATCGGCGCGGGCGTTCCAGACGG
>JANYBR010000254.1 GCA_025360685.1 Pseudomonadota bacterium | reverse complement strand
CCGATCGCGATGGAAGAGAAGCTGCGCTTCTCCATCCGCGAAGGCGGCCGAACCGTCGGCTCCGGCGTCGTCGCTAAAATAGTGAAGTGACCCGCTGACAAGCGGGTCATCCCCGGCGAGGCCGCCAAAGCGGCCGAGGGAAGGGGATCCAGATGAGAGTTGAGATGATGGTCGAGAGAGTCGCGAATAGAACAATGGGTGGCCGGATCGCGCTTCGCTGCGCTCGCTGCCCGGCCATGACGGGTTTTTAGGAGTGTAGCTCAGTTGGTAGAGCATCGGTCTCCAAAACCGAGGGCCGTGGGTTCGAGTCCCTCCACTCCTGCCAGTTGGTAAGAACGAAAGAAACGAATGGCTGACGCAACGAAAAAGACAGCAGACGGAGCGGGCAAGGAATTGCCGGCGCCCGCGCGCCGACGCGGCAATCCACTGCAGTTTTTCGGCGAAGTCCGACGCGAGGTTTCCAAGGTCACTTGGCCGAGTTGGAAGGAAACGTGGCTGACCTCGACGATGGTATTCATCATGGTCGGACTGACGATGGTATTCTTTTTCGGCGTGGATGCGCTGCTCGCCTATGGCGAACGGCTGTTGATCGGCGCGGCGGGCTGAGACGATGAGCGAAGCTGGAACAAAAACCAACGCAAATGCGAAGTGGTACATCGTCCACACCTATTCGAATTTCGAGAAGAAAGTGGCCGAGGAGATCAAGCGTCAGGCGAAACTTCAGGGCCTGGACGAAGAGATCGTTGAAGTCATCGTGCCGACCGAGGAAGTCATCGAGGTACGCCGCGGCCAGAAGGTGAATGCGGAACGCAAGTTCCTGCCGGGCTACGTGCTGTTGCACGCCCAGCTGACAGATGAGTGCTACCACTTGGTCAAGAACGTGGCGAAAGTCACCGGATTCCTGGGTCAGAACAACAAACCAATGCCGCTGCGCCAGGGCGAAGTCGATCGCATTCTCAATCAGGTTACCGAGGGCGCCGAACATCCCAAGTCCTCGATCACTTTTGAGATCGGAGAGCAGGTGCGCGTGGCAGACGGTCCGTTCACGTCGTTTACCGGAACGGTCGAAGAGGTCGACGAAGGCCGCTCGCGCTTGAAGGTCGCGGTATCGATCTTTGGCCGCGCGACGCCGGTCGAGCTTGAGTTTACGCAGGTGGAGAAAGTGTGATGTCAGGCATCAGGCATCAGGTATCAAAATTTTCCGATACCTGATTCCTGAAGTCTGAAAACTGAACGCGGGAGGGCCGGCCAGGTCCGCTTGCACCGCAACCCGCTAAGGAGGCGGAAACAGAGTGGCGAAGAAAGTAGTCGGTTACGTCAAATTGCAGGTGCCAGCGGGGTCGGCAAATCCGTCGCCTCCGATCGGACCGGCATTGGGTCAGCGCGGCCTGAACATCATGGAGTTCTGCAAGGCGTTCAACGCCAAGACGCAGGATCAGGAGAAGGGCATGCCGATTCCGGTGACCATCACCGTGTTTTCGGACAAGTCTTTCACGTTCGAAATGAAGACCGCACCCGCGTCGTTCTTCCTCAAGAAGGCCGCAAAGCTCACATCGGGCTCGAAGTCTCCGGGCTTAACCTCCGCCGGATCGGTGACGAAGGCGCAGGTCCGTCAGATCGCCCAGGCGAAGATGAAGGACTTGAACGCCAACGACATCGAAATGGCGATGCTCATGATCGAGGGCTCCGCCCGATCAATGGGCATCGAGGTGAAGGGGTAACCACCATGACTCTTTCAAAGCGCAGCAAGAAGAATAGCGACGGCGTCGACCCGACCAAGTCCTACACCGTCGAAGAGGCGGTGAAGCTGGTGAAGGCGCGTGCCACGGCCAAGTTCGACGAGACGATCGAATTGTCGATCAATCTCGGTGTCGATCCGCGTCATGCGGACCAGATGGTGCGTGGCGTGTCGTCCTTGCCGAACGGTACGGGCCGCAAGTTGAGAGTCGCCGTATTCGCCAAAGGCCCGAAGGCCGAAGAGGCCAAGAAAGCCGGAGCGGACATCGTCGGCGCTGAAGATTTGGCTGAACAGGTCAACAAGGGCGAGATCAATTTCGACCGCTGCATCGCCACACCGGACATGATGGGCATCGTCGGACGTCTCGGTAAGGTGCTCGGCCCGCGCAATCTGATGCCGAACCCGAAGGTCGGCACGGTGACCATGGACGTCACGAATGCCATCAAGGATGCCAAGGGTGGTGCAGTTGAATTCCGCGTCGAGAAGGCAGGCATCGTTCAGGCCGGTGTCGGCAAGGCGAGTTTCACCGAAGCCGCAATCGTTCAGAATGTGAAGTCGTTCGTCGACAGCGTCATGAAGGCCAGGCCGCAAGGCGCGAAGGGCGTCTACATGAAGAAGATTTCTCTCTCCTCGACGATGGGCCCGGGCGTGAAGGTTGCGCTCGGCAGTGTCGGCGCGGCGAGTGCGGAGGCATAACGGGTTCGCGAACGATCACTCCGATTGTCATCCCCGGCGGGGCTCGCGAAGCGAG
>JANYBR010000222.1 GCA_025360685.1 Pseudomonadota bacterium | reverse complement strand
CAAAGGTTTGCGACGGACTCGATCCCGCCGACATCGAAGCCACCATCGGTTTCATGGCGATCATTCGGGAGAGGGCGAAGTAAACACTATTGTCATGGCCCGCCGGAGTGCGGGCCACCCAGTTCACGCCGTTCGAGGGGTTGAAGGTTTAATCTGAGTTCAGTCTTTGAAGTGTGTGTTCGGCGATCACCTGGGCGGCCGGCACTCCGGCGGGCCGTGACATTTTGGGTTGGCGCCGACTTACCGTTGCTCGAAAAACACCCCCGCACCGAACGCGATCAGCACGCTGCCGGTGATGCCGTCGAGCGCGCGCGTCACCTTGCTCTTCTGCAGCCAGCCAGAGAGCGGCCGCATCGCCGTCGTCAGCAGCCAGAACCAGCCAAGGCCCTCGGCGACATGGATGCAGGTCAGCAGCATGCTGAAGCCGGTGACGCTCACATGCGCCGGAACGAACAGCGGCAGGAACGTGATGTAGAAGACACCAACCTTCGGGTTGAGGATGTTGGTCAGGAAACCGCGCCAAAGCCATGAGCGCGATCGGGTCTCATCCAAGTGCGGCGCCGCAGAAGCCGCTGGCCGGAACGCGGCCACCAGCATGCGGCCGCCAAGCCATAGCAGATAAAGTGCGCTCGCCATGCGCAGGGCGTCATAGGCGAGCTGCGATGCCGCGAGCAGCGCGCCCAGGCCGATCGATGCGGCCATGCCCCAGACGAGGCAGCCAAGCGCGATCCCGAATGCGGCTTGCATGCCGCGCCGCGGCCCTTCGACCGCTGCCGTTCGCAGGACCAGCGCCGTGTCGAGGCCCGGCGTGACCGTCAGAAGGCCGGCGGCCAAGGCGAAAGCCACAATTGCGTGCGCGGCGTCCATCTTTACCTCTTGTTAGGGATCGCAATGTGACAGAGCAGCGGAGTTTTTGGTTAAGCAATTTGAAATGTCGGCCCTGCAAATATTGCCGGGCGACAGCCGGACCAAGCCATGACGCGCACCCTGATCGTTACGACCTATCTGCTCGCCTGTGCCACCGTGGGCACGGCGGTCTCCCTGTTCGGCGGTGTCGCCACCGGTCTCGTCTTCGGAGTCGTGCTGGCCCTGGTCTGCGTGCAGATCGACACGGCGCTCCGCCGCGCCAAGCAAAGCAAAATCACCGAGCGCGAGATCGCCGGCCTCAAGCGCGTTACCTTCCAGTTCGAACAGGCGCTCGCCGAGACCCGCGCCAAGATGGAAGACGTCAGCAAGGCCATCGAGGCCAAGACGACCGCGCAGAGCCGCAAGATCGTCGCCGAGCTGCAGGTGCTCGAAAGCCTGATGCGCGAATTTGCCGTCAAGGTCGCCAACAGCGCAAAGATCGCGCCGGCGGACGAAGAGATCGTCGAACGCCGTCCGGCCGCGTCGGCGAAAGCCTATGTCGATGCGATGGGCGAGCCAGACCTGCTCGAAATCATCCGCGCATCGCTCGAACAGAACCGCGTCGATCTCTATCTCCAGCCGATCGTCAGCCTGCCGCAGCGCAAGCTGCGCTTCTACGAGGCGCTCTCGCGCCTGCGCGCCGAGGACGGCACGGTCATCATGCCCGAGCAGTACATCAAGGTCGCGGCCCCGGCCGGGCTGATGTCGGTGGTCGACAATCTGCTGCTGTTCCGCTGCGTGCAGATCGTGCGCCGCCTGACGCAGAAGCAGCGCGACATCGGCGTGTTCTGCAACATCTCCGGCGACACCTTGGCCGACGCTGAGTTCTTCCCGCAGTTCCTCGAATTCATGCACAACCACCGCGACCTTGCGGGGCAGATCGTGTTCGAATTCGCCCAGGATGCCGTGCTCAAGGCCGGCGCGCTCGGCGAGTCCAATCTCGCCTATCTCTCGAGCCTCGGCTTTGGCCTGTCGATGGATCACGTGCAGACCCTGGCGCTCGACTACGCCAAGCTCAAGAATATGGGCTTCCGCCACATCAAGGTGCGCGCCCACACCCTGACCAACGGCATGACCGGCGCCAATGCGGCGGTGGCGGCGGAGGACCTCAAGAAGCTGCTCGAGCGCCACGGCCTCAACCTCATCGCCGAGCGCGTCGAGGACGAGCGCACGGTGGTGCAGCTGCTCGACTACAGTGTCGACTTCGCGCAGGGTTTTCTGCTCGGCGAACCGCGCGCCGTGCGCGACGACTCGCTCAAGACGATGGACAAGGAACCCGCCACCGCCCCGATCATCCCGTTCCGCAAAGTAGGTTGATTCAACCCTCCCCTTGAGGGAGGGTCGAATTGCGCAGCAATTCGGGGAGGG
>JANYBR010000262.1 GCA_025360685.1 Pseudomonadota bacterium | reverse complement strand
GATCGCCGCACCCAATCGGTGTGAATCTCGGGGATGCGACCGTCCAGAAGTTCAACGAGGTCAGCCGTCGCGTCGGAGTCAACGTGCGGCTCGGGCCTCTGGCCAGCCGCGAACGGCTCGCCGCACCCGCCGACCCGGAAGCGGATGGCTGCGAGCCGCTCACCGCAGACGACCGCGGCTACCTGCGAAACTGGACGAAATCCGACCGCGAGTGTAAGAGACGTTGACAACTATCAGTAGTGTCGATAAGTATAGGTTTAGTCTGAAATCGCATGTACCACACGGGGCGAGCACCATGAACGAATCCGAGACCGATTGTAAATGCGGCTGGGTCAAGTTGTACCATCCTCGGGGGGCGCTCATTACGCTCCCCGTGACGGTCGAGAGACTGGACTACGCCGCGATGGTGGCGAATGTCGATGCCATGCTCGCGGCGGGCTTCCTGGTGAGTGCTCCTGGGCTGGAGGCTGGTGAAGAGCGATTTGATTGCTCCGCCGTGGTCCGCCGTCAGAAATCGAACGCCAACGACCGCACGACGTCGGATGTGATCGATCTGTTCGAGGCGGGGAACAAGCACAAGTCGCTCGTGGTCTACCTGGATACGGCCGACGAGATTGCCGCTTTCGAGTTCGCCAGCAAGATCCGGCTCGCCGATCTCCAGATATTCCCCGGCACGGCTCCACCTGAGCGATGCCCGCAGACCGAAAGTTTCTTCCGCTCACCGGGCAAGCCGTTCGGGGTCATCTGCGCCCCGAACCCCAAGTACGATCCCAACGAGACGGACAACAAGAAGAAGAAGCCCAAGCGCCTCCACGTGCGATGGGCGGACGAACGGCCCGCCGCGAGCCCGCCCGCGGCGGACGGCAGGCCGTCCACGGAACCGACCGACGAAAAGATCCTCGCGAAGTGGAAGGCGTTTACGGACACCGACCCGCCGATCGACGTGTTCAATCGGTTCGCGAACGACAACTACGCGCTGGCACCGGCCCACCTCAAGCAGCGAATTCATGCGGGGATTCGGGCTCATGCGTCGGCGGCTCAGTGGATCTGGTCCGACGACGACAACTGCTACGTGAAGCAAGGTCGGTCAACCGCTGGCAGCAAGCGGTAAATGGTTGAGTTGCCAGCAGCGAATTCATGCGGCTCTCGGCACGGTCGGAAGCCACTTGCGGATCAAGTAGGTACAAACCGCACCGGATGCAATGGGGGATGGTCTTCGATGAGACTGACATTCGACCTGAACACGATCGACGGGTATCAGACCTTCCTTAAGGTCAAGAGCCTGCCCGTTTATTCGTTCACGGGACGAGAGGCTTGGTTCCCTGATGAATATGCAGACCGAATTGGGCATGGCGGGGCTGTAGAATCAGCCCGAAATTACGAGCCGTCGCCATGCCTTTTTGACTATCAGCGAGACATTTCAGCACTAGCGATCCGCAAGCAAAAGTTTGGCGTCTTCGCCGAGCCTGGGCTCGGCAAGACGCTGATCATTGCCGAGTTTGCTAAGCACTGCGCCGCCGCGTTGTCGGCGGGCCGCGCGGTCCTGATCGTGTCGCCTCCGATGGTGATTCGGCAGACAATCAACGAGTTCAGCCGGTTTTACGGTGATTCACTTCCAGTCGAACAAGTCCGAGCCGCCGGCCTTGGTGCATGGCTCGAAAGCGGCACTGCTCGAATCGGCATCACGAATTACGAGGCCATCACCGACAAGATCACATGTCCAGGACGGTTGGGTGCCTTGCTCTTGGACGAATCGAGCCTCTTGAAGTCGCACTACGGAAAGTGGGGGCAGCGGTTAATCCACTTGGGCCGCGGGCTGGAGTGGAAGTTGTGTGCGACCGGAACGCCCGCGCCGAACGACCGTATTGAGTACGCTAACCATGCGGTGTTTCTCGATCAATTCCCCACCGTGAATGCCTTTCTTGCGAAGTTCTTTATCAATCGCGGCGAAACGGCGAACCGTTGGGAATTAAAGCCCCATGCCCTACGGCCTTTTTACCGGGCTCTTTCGCATTGGTGCATTTTTCTCAGCGACCCCGCAACGTACGGCTGGAAGGATAATACCGATCCGCTCCCGCCCATCAATACGCACATCCTCGACGTGCCGATGACCGATCGCCAGCGAAGTGAGGCGATGGCCGCGACCGGCAATCTGTGGGGCATGCCGGGCGGCATTGGACAACGGCAGAAAGTCGCACGCATTGCCAAAGGCGAGGCGGGCAATCGGCCTGCGTTCGTGGCCGACCTTGCCCGCCGCCCTGGTGGCCCGTGTCTGATCTGGTGCAAATACAACCCCGAACAGGAAGACCTGGCTGGCCGTCTGCCGGAAGCAGCAAACATTAGCGGCGACACGCCTGAAGATGATCGAATCCGGATGATCGGCGAGTTCCAGGCCGGAGAGCGGGACAAGCTCATCACGAAGTGCAAGATCCTCGGATTCGGGCTCAACTTCCAGATTGCACGGCGGATGATTTTTTCGACGTGCCAGGACAGTTACGAAGAGTTTTGGCAGGCCGTGAAGCGAGCCAACCGAGTAGGCTCGAAGCACCCCCTCGACGTGTACATCCCGGTCACGGACATCGAGCGACCGATGGTCGATACGGTGCTGACCAAAGCCGCTCGCGTGCAGGCTGACACCCGGGAGCAAGAGCAACTCTTCAAGGAGGTTTCATATGTGGGTGCCGCCTGACGCGTTTGCGATTCATCATGGCGATTGCATCGAGCACATGGCCCAACTGCCGGCTGGCGTGTTCGATTTCTCTGTGTTCTCGCCGCCGTTCCCCAGTCTGTACGCCTATACGTCCAGCGATCGGGACATCGGCAACAGTGAGGACTTGGGGGCTGACGGTAAGCTGCACCTCTCATTCTTCTATCGACAGTTGGCTCGCGTGGTGAAGCCGGG
>JANYBR010000185.1 GCA_025360685.1 Pseudomonadota bacterium | reverse complement strand
TCGAGCGGCGCGCGGGCGGCTTTCGCTGGAGGCCCTTCCGCATCGAGATGATGGGGAAGCTCGGCCTCGCGCTCATATTCCGGCGAACCGGGACCGCCCGAAACTGTAAGGTCGGGAACTATCCCCGTGACCTGGATGGAGCGGCCCGAAGGCGTGTAGTAGCGCGCTGTTGTCATATGAAGGGCGCCGCCCGCGCCGTTCTCGAGTGGCATCACGGTCTGCACCGAGCCTTTGCCGAACGACAACGTACCCAGGATGGTCGCGCGATGATGATCCTGCAGGGCACCCGCCACGATTTCCGATGCCGACGCCGTGCCGCCGTTGATCAGGACGACAAGCGGTTTGCCTCCCGTGATATCTCCCGAATGTGCGTCGTAGCGTTCGACGTCGTGCGACGTGCGTCCGTGCACCGAAACGATCTCTCCCGCATCGAGGAAATCGTCCGCCACGTCGATCGAGGCCTGAAGCACGCCGCCGCCATTGTTGCGCAGGTCGACGACAAATCCCTTGAGCGAGGGTCCGATCTGGCGGCGCAGCGCGGCCACCGCAGCGCGCAGGTCGGGATCGGTGCGATCACTGAACGCGACGATCTTGATATATCCGACATCGCCTTCGCGGTGATAGGTCAAGCGCTCGACTTCGATGGCGCGGCGCGTCAGTTCCAGATCGAACGGCTTGATCGCAGCGCGGGCGATGGTCACCTTCACGTCGGTTCCGACACTACCCCGCATGCGTGAGGACACATCATCGAGCGAATGTCCCTGCATTGATACGCCGTCGATCGCCAACAGTTGGTCTCCCGCTACGATTCCCGCCCGCGACGCGGGCATCGAATCGACCACCGAGACAACCTTCGCTGCGCCTTCGCTTACCGTGATGACGACACCGATTCCGCCATAGGCGCCGGCCGCCTTGGTTTGCATGGCCGCAAATGTGTCGGGATCGAAGTAGCTGGAATGCGCATCGAGGTTGGTCAGCATGCCGTTGATGGCGCCTTCCACGAGCTTTCTATCCTCAGGCTGACTCAGATAATTGTCACGCACCCGTTCGAAGGCGAGACCAAAGCGGCCAAGCTCGCTCTGCGTTCCAGAGCGGGAAATGTTGGCGCCATAGGCGAAGTGCGTGGCGGCGACTGCCAACCCGAAGCCGGCCGCCGCGCCGGCGGCGGTCAGAAACATCCCCTTCACCACGCGGCCGACCATCGTTCAGTTGGCCTGCGCGCTTTTCACCGGAGCAGCCGGAACCTTTCCGTGCAGCAGATCGAGTGCATAGGAAAGCTGGTAGTCGGCAGGTTTGGCACCCGCGGCCGGCGGACGGATGATCGTCGGCGCCGGACGATGCGCAGCAGCATCGCCATTGGCCAGATGTCCGGGAAGATCGGCTTCACTCGGCCGCGCGATGCGCGGGATGTCGTCTTCGTCGCCTTGGGCCACGGCGACATCCGGGACGATGCCTTGGGCCTGGATCGAATGTCCGGACGGCGTGTAGTAGCGCGCCGTCGTCAAGCGCAGCGCACCGCCGCCTTCACCCAACGGTATAATCGTCTGCACGGAGCCTTTGCCGAAGGACGTCATGCCGAGGATTGTCGCCCGACGATGGTCCTGCAACGCGCCGGCAACAATCTCGGAGGCAGATGCCGTGCCACCATTGATAAGAACGACAACCGGCCTTCCCTCCGTGACGTCGCCGCCATGCGCATCATAGCGCTGGGTGTCCTCCGAATGGCGGCCGCGCGTGGAGACCACCTCGCCCGCCGTCAGGAAGTCGTCGGAGACCTGCACCGCCTGGTCAAGAAGTCCGCCCGGATTGTTGCGCAGATCGAGCACATAGCCCTTGATGCTGGGACCGATCTGGCGCTTGAGTTCGCGCACGGCGTTCTCCAGTCCGCTTGCGGTATTTTCGTTGAAGCCCGGCATGCGGATGTAACCGACATCGCCTTCCCTGTGCCAGCGCACTTCGTCGACGGCCACGACGGCGCGGGTCAAGGTGACGTCGAAGGGTTTCTTGGCCAGTGCCTTGTCGGTGGTGCGGAGAATTGTCAGCGTGATCTTGCTGCCCGCCGGTCCGCGCATCTTGTCGATAGCGGCGTTGAGGTCGAGGCCTTGTACGGCTGCGCCGTTGATGGCGGCGATATAGTCGCCAGCCTTCAGGCCGGCTTTCGATGCCGGCGTATTGTCGATCGGTGAGATGACCTTCACCAGCCCGTTCTCCATCGTCACTTCAATGCCGATGCCGCCGAATGAACCCTTGGTCTGGATCTGCATGTCGGCGAAGGCTTTGGCGTCCATGTAGCTGGAGTGCGGATCGAGATTGGAGACCATGCCTTCGATCGCGGCGTTGATCAGCTCGCCATCGTCGACCGGGCGGACATAATTGGCGCGCACGCGTTCGAAGGCGTCGCTGAACAGGTCGAGCTGGCGATAGGCACTCATGTCGTTGGCGCCATGCGCGGCAGGCAAAAGCCCCAGCGCGGCGATGAAGCCCACGACCATCCCCAGGCCGATGAATGCGAAGCGTTTCATGATCTCTTTGCCTTCCTAGAATCGAGGCCTAACTGTGCAGCCGGATTGGCGCCCCGGCCATTCCGGCGCAGTTCAAAGTAGAGTTCGCCATATTGACCCATTTGCGGCATTGCCCCCACCGGCTCGCCGGCCAAAACTAGGTCGCCGGGCCGCACCATTGTCCGGGCCAATCCGGCCAGGACAAGATCGTACCCAACCGTAACTTCCAGTATCAAGACTTGGCCACTCTTATGGTAAGGACCGGCAAAAAGCACCTCGCAATCGGCAGGCGCAACGACCTGGGCGCCCGGTGAGGTTAAAAACGTCACACCCGGCCCGTGGCCATTGTCTCCCGCTGCCGGACGCAGGGTACCGATGACCGGTAAAAGCAAGGTTCCGCGCGAATTGGCGGCGACGGAACCCGCGTTCTGTGCGGTTACCACAACGACTGATTGTTGTGCTGGATGTGTGCGCAGTGCCGCCACCCGGGCCAGCAACGTCTCCAAACTCATGGCCTGGCCGGCGATTACATCCAATTTGGCTTTGAGGCTGCCGTAGGTGGCTGCCGCCGTAACGGCCTGTGCCTGCTTGGTCGCAAGAAGTTGATCGAGTTCGATACGGGCTGCACTCAGGAGCGACGCCGTTCGGACCGCCTCGGCGCGTCTTTCGATCAGTGAGCTGCGCGTTTGTTGCAGCATCTCGATTCGGTGCGCGAGGTTCGCCGCCTGTCCGTAAACGTCGGGCAGCGAGGCACCAATCAGCATCGCGCCGCGCGCAGCACCCAGAGCATCGTCGGGCCGCATTACCATCGCCGGCGGCGTGTCGTGCTGCAGCCGTTCAATGACAGCCAGAAGACGCGCAACCGCGACGCGATCACGCGCAAAACTTGCCGACAGGACCTTATATCGTGCCGCCAAAGTCTGGATGTCGGCATCGAGTCCGATCTTCTGCTTCTCGAGGCTTTGAACGCGAGCTGCGGTATCGATCAATCTGCGCTGCAGCGCGCGCGCTTGTTCCTTCAGCCGGTCGCTTTGCGTCTTGGCAGTGTCGACGGCAGGCTTGTTCTTGATGATGGCGCCCTTGAGGCGGCGGTACTGTTCGGCCGTCGATGGCAGTTTCGCAGCGGTCGGCTCGGTCATGGCGTGCGACAGATCGGGAAGCAGTTCAAGCGTCTGCGGCGCGACATGGGTCGGCCGCGATTCATGAGTGGCCGCGTGGGGCTTTTGCTGCAGGGTCGGCGGGACCGCTCTTGTGGCATCGGTAAGAAGCGCCGCGGTCAAAACGGCGACAGCAATGCGGATGCGATTGATCGCGAGGCTCAGACTGCACTCTCCGCTGCCACCGGTTTGATGAGCGAATGACCGGTCATCACCGGCGGCTTGGTCAGTTCCATCAAGGCAAGAAGAGTTGGTGCGACATCCGAAAGGCGGCCATTGCAAAGCTTCGTGCCGGGCCTGGCGTTCACCACGATGATGGGAACATCGAGCGTGGTGTGTGCGGTGTGCGGCTCGCGCGTCACCGGATCTTTCATCATCTCGATGTTGCCGTGGTCGGCCGTGACAAGCAGCATGCCGCCAGCCTTTTCCACGGCCGTGCGCAGGCGGCCCAGGCACTCGTCGATCACTTCCACTGCTTCGACCGCGGCATTCATAATTCCGGTATGGCCGACCATATCGGGATTGGCGAAATTGACGACGATCAGGTCGTATTTCCCAGACGCAATCGCATTTTCCAGACGCGCCAAGACTTCGCGCGCGCTCATCTCAGGCTTCTGATCGTAGGTCGCAACCTTTGCGCTCGGCACCAGGATGCGATCCTCGCCTTCGAACTGCGCCTCGCGGCCGCCGTTCAGAAAGAAGGTGACATGGGCGTATTTTTCGGTCTCGGCGATGCGCAACTGTTTCATACCAAGCTGTGAAACAAGCTCGCCAAGTGTGCTCGTCACATTCTCGGCCGGAAATAGTGCGGTCATCAGCGTGTTCAACGCGTCGGAATATTCCGTCATGCCGGCGGCGGCGGAGAAGCGGATAGTTCGCGCGCGCTGAAAGCCTTCGAATCCCTTGTCGAGCAAGGCCAAGCAGATTTCCCGGGCACGATCGGCGCGGAAGTTGGCAAACAGGAAACCGTCGCCATCGGACATGCCGGCATAGTCGCCAATCACGCAAGGCGTGACGAATTCGTCGGTAACGTCATTCGCGTAGGACTCAGTGATTGCCGTGTGCGCATCCGCGACATCGCGGCCGTCGGCGTCCACCATTGCGTCATAAGCAAGTTGCACTCGGTCCCAGCGCTTGTCGCGATCCATCGCAAAATAACGTCCCGAGACGGTTGCGACGCGCACGCCGACGAGTCCGGCGATCGACGCTTCGAAATCTTTCAGAAAGCCCAGCGCGCTCTTCGGCGGCGTATCGCGGCCATCGAGAATGGCGTGCACGAACACCGGAATTTTCGCATCGCTCAGCGCGCGCACCAACGCGGCGATATGCGATTGGTGACTGTGCACACCACCAGGCGACAGCAGTCCTGCAACATGCACGGCGCCCTTTGCAGCATGCACCTTCGCGATCAGATCGAGCAGCGCCGGACGTGTGGCGAGCGCGCGGTCCTCGATTGCGACATCGATGCGCGGCAAGTCCTGGGCGACGATGCGGCCCGAGCCGATGTTCATGTGACCGACTTCGGAATTTCCCATCTGGCCTGCCGGCAATCCAACAGCGCGGCCTGATGTGGCGAGCAGCGCGTGCGGGCAATCCGTCAGCATGCGCGTGTAGTTCGGCGTCTTGGCTGCCGCGATTGCATTGTCTTGTGTTTCAGGCCGCCAGCCCCAGCCGTCGAGAATGCACAGCACCGCCGGACGCGGGCGAGTCGAGGATGGCGCGGCAAGCGGCATTGAAATTCCAGTTTTCCCGTATGCGGCCGACCATAGGAATCCCTGTTCAGCCTGTCTCTGTGCTTATTTTCCTATCATGAAGGCATTTTTCAAAGCCGGCCAAAAATATTTTTGCAGCCGCCGCCTTGGGCGCTCCGGCTTGGATTTGCCGGGAAGAAAGTGCCGAGCAGCTGGTTTGGGCGCCTGAACAGACTACTAACCCGTTGAACAAGGACACTAATTTGCAAGGCAATCACGGCACGGAACTGGCAGGGACCGGTGCGAAATAGTGTCCAAGAGCAGAACCAGCTCATGCGCCGCGCACTCTATATACGTCTCGCTGCTTTCCTTCTTGGCGCAGGCCTCGCTGCCGCTCCGTTGTCGGCGCTTGCCTTCTCAAGGGTGAAGGATCTCGTTGAAGTCGAGGGCATCCGCGACAACATGCTGGTCGGCTATGGCCTGGTGGTTGGCCTGAGCGGGTCAGGCGACAGCCTGAAAAACGCGCCGTTCACCCAGCAAAGCTTGCAGACCATGCTCGAGCGTCTGGGTGTCAACACGCGCGGCACAACCATGCAGACCAAGAACGTCGCGGCTGTGATGGTGACGGCGAGCTTGCCCGCGTTCGCAGCGCAGGGCACGCGAATCGACATATCAGTCAGCGCGCTGGGCGACGCCAAAAGTCTACAGGGCGGCACCTTGCTGGTGACGACCTTGTTTGGCGCCGACGGACAGATCTACGCGGTGGGCCAAGGACCGGTTGCGATCGGCGGCTTCACGGCTGGCGGCGATGCCGCCAGCGTGACGCGCGGTGTGCCGACATCGGGACGTATCTCGAACGGCGCGATCGTCGAGCGCGAAATCGGTTTCTCGCTGGCCAGCGAGCACACATTGCGCCTTTCCCTGCACAATCCCGATCTGACCACCGCATCGCGCATCGCCAGTGCGGTCAACGCCTATATGGGCGATGCGATTGCCGAAGCGACCGATCCTTCGACCGTGCGCCTCAACGTGCCCCGCAACTATCCGCACGGCGTCATGGGCCTGCTCACCGATGTGGAACAGGTGAAGGTCGACCCCGATGAAGCCGCACGCGTGGTGATAGACGAGCAATCCGGCGTCATTGTAATGGGCGCCGACGTACGCATTTCCACCGTCGCCATCGCGCAAGGCAATCTTACCATCCGCGTCACTGAGACGCCGGAAGCCAGTCAACCACTGCCTTTCTCGAGGACCGGCACGACGGAAGTGTTGCCGCGCACCCAGATCAGCATAGACGACAGCAAGGGTAACAAGATCGCCGTGCTGCACGATGGCGTCTCGTTGCAGAGCCTGGTCGACGGACTGAACGCGCTGGGCGTGGGTCCGCGCGATATCATCTCAATCCTACAGGCGATCAAGGCGGCAGGCGCATTGCAGGCCGACATCCAGGTGATCGGATGACCCCCGCGATCGACACGACGGCCGCCATGACCGCGCTACGCTCCGCGCCGGTAAACGCGCCGCATCCGACGAGCGATCCGGTAGCCGCGAAAAAGGCTGCGACCGCATTCGAAGGCGTGTTCGTCACGCAATTTCTCAGCGAGATGTTCTCCGGCATTTCCACGGACGGGCCGTTCGGCGGCGGTCAGGGCGAGGAAATGTTCCGCTCCCTCATGGTCGACGAATATGGCAAGCAGATCGCAGCACAGGGTGGCTTCGGCCTATCCGACGCCGTGCAGCGCCAGCTTCTGAAGACGCAGGAGATCCCCCATTGAGCGGCGAAAGCGAACGGATCGAGCGGCTCGTAAAGATGGCCGAGAGGCTCATCGAGGCGGTCGAGGCCGATATCACGGCGCTGAAGGCTGGAACGCCCCAGGCAATGCGTACCACCGATCCGGAGGTGCAACGGCTCTCGGCGCTCTATGGCCGTGAAGCGCAAGGATTCTCGCGCGATTCGATCAAGAATGTACCGCCGCCGCTACGCAACCAATTTGCTGCGACGACAAGTAAATTCCGCGAACTTCTGACCTTGCATGCCCGCATGATCGCGCGCGTTCGCAACGCCAGCGAAGGCATGATCAAGGCGATTGCGGATGAAGTGGACCGTCAGGCCGCGCCGATGCGCACCTATTCGCCCGTGAAGTCCGCCTATGCCAGGCCTGCACAGGCAATGATCTACAACAGCGTGATCTGATCGTTCAGGCCAACAGGCTCAGCGCGAGATTTCCGGCCGCGATCTGCGACTGGAGATAGGGCGAGACTGTTCCATTTCTTATGCCCGGGCCGGCGACCGGAATGGGCGGTGCATTGGTCTTCTGGTATGTAGTTTGAACAGCCGACAGCACGCTCAGGAGCTGGCTGCGCGCGAGATTGGAGCCGGTCTTGGTACTGAGATCGAAGCTGGTGCCAAGTCCCAAACCGAAGGCGCGTGTTTCCGCGTTGGTCGCCCCCGAAGATGACGAGCCCGATGTCGACGCACTTGTGAGCGTACCGGGCGCGATGCCCAGCCGCGCCAGCGCGTCGAAGTCCGCCGGCCCAGCGACGAGCTTCGCGGTGACGCCGGGATTGACTGCGATCTTCAAACCCTCGACGCCGTGGCCGAAACTGACCGAGGCTTTGCCATTGGTCTGGAGCTGGATATTGATCTTGGTGGCCAGCGATTGCAGCGTCTCGCCCTTTTCGATCGTGATCGTCGCAGTTCGTGCCGCTGTGCCTTCCAGCTGGATCTGAAACGAGTCGCCGGCACGCAGGCTGGTTTGCGACGTCAGATCGACGGATTGATCGAGCGTGATTGTCCCGCGCGGGAGGCCCAGCGCATCCAGAACGCTTGCGCCCTGCGCGTCGATCGCGATACCGGCTCCGGACGACTGTCCATCGCTGCCGCCGAACTGACGGGTCCAGTTGACGCTGCCGCCAGGGGCGAGCGAGGCGGCAAACTGATTGCTGACGGAGGCGGCATTGCGCGTCTGGCCCGCGAATGTGCCGTTGGTCGAACCGGTCAGATAGATCGTGCCGTCGGCTCCGACGGTGACGGCTCCGCCCTTGTCGGTCGAGCCCGTACCGACATAGGAAACAAAGTTCGGATTCGCTGACGTTCCAGCATCCGTGAGATTAAAAACAAATGCGTCCGTGCCGCCGGAATTTACATTGGCGATCGACGCAGTGCCGCCGGCTGTGAGGTTCGCATTTTGCGTCGAGCCGGAGACATAGACCTGGTTGCCTAAGATCGTCAGCCCGCCGATGCCGCCGCCGTTCTGAAGATCGCCAAGATCGCTTTGCCACACGGGCGCTGTGGACGCATCGCCATTGGCATATTTGGAAAGGATAGCATGGCCGTTCTGCACGCTAGCCACATAGAGACTGCCATCAGCGGCGGTCGCGGTGGCTGCAACCTGGTCCTTGCCACTGGTGCCGAACTGCTTTTCGTAGACGACGTTGCCCTTGCTATCGAGCTTGGCGAGATAGGCATCGCTGCTACCGAGCGCCGTTTGTCCCTTGCCGATGACACCGGCGGAGACTTGCCCGCCGATGAAGATATTTCCCGACGCGTCGACGCTGACGGAATTAGCCTGATTGCCGGCAAGTGTCTGAAGTTGCTTGATCCAGGTCTGGTTGCCGTTGGAGTCGTACTTCGCAACGAAACTATCGGCATTGCCGTCGGCCACGGCGCCCTGCACCACGTCCGCGGTGGTCGAGCCTGCGACCACCACGCCGCCGGAAGGATTGAGCGCGAGCGAAAATCCCGAGGCCCTTCCCGCACTGCCCAGCAGCTTGGTCCATTGCACGTTCCCGGCAGAATCGTACTTGGTCAGGTACGCGTCTTGCGTTCCCTGGTTGATCTGGCTGCCGAAACTGCCGGTCGTTGAGCCGATCACATAGACATTGCCGGTCGCATCGACCTGTGCGGCCTGCGCTGTCGATGTGCCTTTGCTCGGTGCGACATTGGCGCTGAATACCGGTTGCGGCGCCGCGCCCAGATTTGAGAGCTTGAGAACACGCCCTTGCTGGTCGGCGGCGCTATCGCCGATCGCCGAGGCGATGCCAGTGCTGCCCGCGAGATAGAGCGAGGCGGTGGCGGCCGACGAAGAAAGGTTGATCGTTTCGCCCCCGCCCGGAGTGACTTGAAGGCCATAGGTCGACTTGGAGGGTGTGTCGATCGAGCCCGATGTAATCACTTTCTGGAAGCGAGTCGAAAAGCCGGCGGCCGACAGCTGATCGTTGACGTAGGAAACGATGTTGCCGAGCGTGAGACCGCCCTGCACCTGCGAAAGATCTATGGCGACGTTCGTCGTCGTGCCGGCCTTCTTGACTGCGATCGTGAAACTGTCGCTTGCGCTGATCCCGGACAAAGGGCTGTCGACGTTTGCGTTGCTGACCAGCGTTCGTGTGTTGTAGGTGAAGGAACCAAGCTGCACACCTGCCGTGCTGGTAACCGAAGATGTCTGGGCGGCAGCCTGCAAGGTGAAATTGTTGAAAGTCGTGTTGGCAATGAAGGCCTGAACTTGCTGAAGTCCCGACTGGAAACGTGAATTGAGTCCGGCGAGTTGACCGGATGTGACGCCGTCGCGTCCGCCGATCTTGGCGATGTAGGCCAACGTGTTGACCGCCGAGTAGAGCGAGAAGAGCCTTTGGTTGTCCTGTTCGGTCTTCGCGTCCGCCGTGGACGTCGCCCCGAGAGGTACGTGGCTCGTGTCGAGAAAATTCGTGGTGGCTAGGACTTTCGCGTCCAAGGTTGACTGAGCGAGTTTTGGCGCCTGCCATGGCGGCAGGTCGTTTGCCGTGGCACTCGGCTTGGCGCTGGTTGCCCCCGGTGCTGCGGCCGAGTTCGGTGAACTACTGACAGACAAACTTGCCTGGTAGAAATTCAACAGCAGATTGGAATCGAACCCGATAATCGCCAAGCGTGCAAAACCTTCGCCGACCAACGCGGAACTATCGACGTCCCCGCGTTAACGCTCCACTAAAGCCCGGCCAATGTGCTTAATCGGGTGTTAACAAGGGGTGCGCCAGATTGGTCCCATGAACAAACCCGCCGCACTACACTTAGATGCCTATGCGCAGGGCCTGAAACTCTCCACCCAAGGCCGTCACCTCGAAGCGATCGAACAATTCGAGCGATCGCTCGGCGAGCATCCCGACGACGCACGCGTGCTGTTCGCACTGGGCAATACGGCGCGGGCGCTCGGCCTTGCCCAACCGGCCGAGGAGTTCTACCGCCGTGTGCTGGCGCAGGACCCGGCCCGGTTGGAAGCGCTGGTCAGCCTGGCAAACCTTTTGCGTGCAAACGGCCAGCTGCATGCCGCCGAGGCTCTGTTGGCGCCGGCGCTTGTGCGCGACCCCAAAGCGCCTGAACTCTGGCTTACTCTGGGTTCGATTTTTCGCGAATTGGGCGATCATTCGCGCGCCGCGACCCACTATCGTCAGGCCCTCGTTCTGCAACCGGACTACGCCGCGGCACTCGCCAATCTTGCGGACCTGCTGACTGACGAGGGCAAGACGCAAGAAGCACTAGCGCTCTACGGCCGCGCCATCCGCAGTGAACCGGCCAACGAGCAGGCCCGCCTCAATCGTGCGGTGCTGCACCTGCTCAATGGAAACCTGAAGGATGGTTGGCGCGACTATGCGGCGCGCCTCAAAATTTCTGGCAAGGTACCGGTGGCCGGACACAATCTCACCAAATGGGATGGCGTATCTCTGAAGCGAACGCGTCTTCTGATAACTGCCGAGCAAGGCGTGGGCGATCAGGTGATGTTCGCCAGCTTGATTCCGGAACTCGCGGCGCGTGCGGCGTGCGATGACGGTAGCGTGATTCTGGAGTGCGAGCCGCGGCTCGTATCTCTGTTCTCGCGTTCCTTTCCAGGTGTCACCGTCCATCCGTCGGATCTGCAGACCAAGGGCGGCGTGACCCATGCCCGCTATGACTGGCTAAAAGCCGCCGGCGGCGCCAATGCCGCTATCGAGTTGGGCAGCCTGCCGAAGCTTATGCGCTCCAGCATGGAGAGCTTTCCTTCACCGCACAGCTTCCTCAAACCCGACGCGTTGGAGTGCGCTCGCTGGGGCGGATTTCTCGCCAGTGCCGGGCGCGGCCCGTTTATCGGCGTGTGCTGGCGCAGCGGAAAGATGACCGGTCACCGCGCGTTGCAATACGCACCGCTCGAGGCTTGGGCAGCGTTCCTCGCCAAATTGCCCGGTACACTTGTCTCGGTGCAGTACGACGCAGCCAGCGAAGAAGTCGAGGCACTGGAGCGAAAGTGCGGGCGCACGATCTTCGTTCCACCGGCTCTCGATCAGAAACAGGAGCTGGACCGCACGGCAGCGATGCTGTCTTCGCTCGACACCGTCGTAACCGCGCCGACGGCTGTGTCATGGCTTGCGGGTGGTGGCGGCGTCGACACCTACAAGATTCTCTACGATACGAGCTGGACCAGCTTCGGACAGACGCATGAACCCTTCGCGCCGTCCTGTCTTTGCATGATGCCGCGAACGCGCGGCGACTGGACCGACACGTTCGACAAGACGTATTCGCTGATTACAACGCCGCTCTAACCCGGGCGCGCCGTTCGGCCAGAAACTTCACCAGATCGGCGGCAACCTTTGCAGGGCCATCGCCATCAACCGTCATCAAGCCGGCCGCATGCATCGCGCGGCGCCTGGATGCGTCGCCCAGCAACTGGCGTACGTTCTCGGCAATGATCTCGTCGGAGATCAGACTCGCAGTGCCGAGCGACAGCCCGATACCGGCCTGTTCGAAAGCGGACGCCGACTGCGCGTGATCTTCGTTGAGACAGAGATAGAGAGCCGGCACGCCGAAGGCAGCGAGCTCGAAGGCGGTCACGCCAAACGCTGCGAGCGCCAGATCGGCTCGGGTAAATTCGGTCGCCAGATCGTCGGCGCCTTCCACAGTCTCGAAATTCTCGCTGAGCGTAACGATCTGTTTGGCGACGAGTCCACGATTTGCCATTCCTGGGCCGATCACAAAGCGGGCCCGGAACACCGGATCGAGCATGGTCAATGCCCGCGCACAGCGCAGCGTGAGATCGAACGGATCGCTGCCGCCCATCGTGACCAGCAGCGTGGGTCGCCCTGACGCAACACGCGCCGTGCTTGGCGCCGTGCTCAGTCCCAGCAATGACCACTCCCATCCGATCCGCGGTTCGCATCGCGAGCTTGACCAGTCGAGCGCGAGCGCCTGCGGCACCGGCGGATAGTACGCGACATCTGCCGCCAGCCTGCGTTCCGAGGCGTCGTCGACGACCGCAGTCAGGCCAACTTCCCGCGAGAGCTTGGAGAGTTCGTAGCGTGTCGGCCCTTCGCGCCCGTCCAGAAGAAGCAGATCGGGCTTGAGGTGTTCGACAAGCTCATCCAGCGATCCATCGAGGAGGCGCGCCTCGAACCCGGCACGTCGGGCGGGCTCACAGGCATCCTCCGTGCCATTGACGGCAAAGATTGCGCCGATGCCCTCGCGATCGCGCAGCGCGCGCGCCAAAGCCACCATGCGCTTGACATGCCCATATCCAAACTTGCCGCCACCATCGCAACGGATCAGCGCCAGGCCGCCCGGCATGGCGATTTCCTTTTGCTTCACATGCGCATTGATGTTGCGCAGCGAGGGTTCACGCTCCAGCAGCAGCAGCAGATCGCTCAGCGACGCTTCGCCCGCTTTGGCTGCGAGCCGCACATGTACCGCCTCAACGAAGGCGAGGTCGTCGGGCGTGTCGATGGTGAGCCGTCCACCCTTGCGCGCCAATGGTGGATAGGCGGGGGCGCGGACAACGGTGACAAAATCGGGATGAAGCTTGAAATAGCCGGTGACGTGCTCGCGCGCGACGGGATCGTCATGTGCGTCCATCATCAGCTTGTCGAGTGCGCGGCGGGAGAAAGGATCGACACCTTCGTGCGCCGTCGGCGCGCCCTCTGCCATCAGCACATAGTCGCCCTGCTGCGCGATCAAGGAAGAAACAAGATGATCGATAAAGCCAGGATCGATAAACGGAGCATCGGAAGACACGCGCACGATGAGATCGGCGTCCGTCGCTTCGGCCGCAAGAGCAAAGCGCGCCAGTACGTCGGTTTCCGGACCGCGGATAACGGTGACGTTCTGCTTGCGGCCGTACTCGACGATGGCATCATCCAACGGATTGGTCGTGGTGGCGACCACCACATCTTCGATCAGTTTCGATTTCCGCAGGCGATGCACGACATGCCAGAGCAAGGGTTGACCGGCGATCGGGCGCAGCACTTTGCCCGGCAGGCGGGTCGATCCCATGCGTGCCTGGACGATGGCAACGACATGCGGAAAGTCTGTGGCCGGCCTGCTCAAGCGGCGGGCTCCCACACCTTTCGCATGTGAAGCAGCGGGCGCATGCCGTCCGACGGATCGGCGCGCCATTCCCGGTCGTCGAGTTCGGATGGTTGCGGACCCTTGAATCCGGTTCCATCGGCGACGAGCGATTCGCGAATGCGCGCGATCACAGGCGCTATTTCCTCTGGCAGCCAGCAATGGCCGGTTGCGTATTCCGCGCCCCTACCATCGAGGTCGAGATGGAATTCGACCGCGGCCGCACCCCAGCGATGCACGGCCCGTTCGATTACGGCGGGGCGGCGCGTGTGATCCGACCAGCCGACCTTGCAGCCGGTGGCGTCGCGAATCGCGGCGATGGCGGAAAGATTGGCCTCTTCCGCAGGAGTCGGGTAGGCAGACACGCAATGAAGCAACGTCAGATCCGCGGCACCAGCGCGTTGCAACGTTAGCGCCGCGGTCTTGATTTCTTCCAGTGTCGCCATGCCGGTCGAAAGCACGATTGGCTTGTGTGAGGCAGCGCAGGCTTCCAGCAGCGGCGTCACCAGGAGTTCGTAGGACGCAATCTTGTAAAAGTCGACATAAGGCAAGAGCTCGATGACTGCTTCGAGATAGAACGGCGTACAGGAAAACTGGATGCCGCGCTGGGCGCAGCGATCGGCGAGCGGACCCAGATGGGCACGGGGCAATTCCCATTGCGCGCGCGCGCGGTGCTTGGGGCTGCGAGACAAGATTTCAGGCGCGAACATCCGGTCGATCTTGAATAGCTGAAACTTCACCGCGTCGCATCCCGCGTCGGCGGCGGCATCGACGAAGGCGAGCGCACGGCCCAAGTCTCGATCATGATTGCTGGAAGCTTCGGCGATGAAAATCGGCGCGCAGGTCATGCGTCGTTCCTTGTTCTTAACCGTTTCTAAATCCGGCATGGCTAAAAGTGCGTTAACGGGGGGCAGTTATGGCCGTCGCGAGTGCGGAAATTCACATCTCCTGGCAGGCGCATGAGGGACCGTGCGTTGCCCGCGTCAAAGGCTATGACGTCATCCATTGCGCAATGTGCGGCTTTCGTCATGTCGTGCCGCTGCCAGAGCCGCGCGAGCTCGAACGCGCATATCGCGAAACCTATTACACCGATGAAAAGCCGACTTTCCTTGCCCATGCCGGTGAAGACCAGCAATGGGCCGAACTTGCGCAGACCGACCGCCTCGAAAGCCTGGAGCGGCTGCTGGGGCCAACACGCCGCCGCCTGCTCGACATCGGCTCCGGACCGGGATTCTTTCTCACGACAGCCAAGGCGCGCGGCTGGCGCGTGATGGGTATTGAGCCCTCTCGTCAGGCTGCCGCCCATGCGCGCTCGCTGGGCGTCGAAGTGATCGAGGGATTCTTCGGCGCCGAAGCCACGCCAGCCCTCGGCCTCTTCGACGCGATCAACCTGAACAATGTGTTGGAACATGTTCCCGACCCGATCACGATACTGTTGCAGGCGGGCGCTTTGCTCGAACCTGGCGGAGTGATTTGCGTCAATGTTCCCAACGATTTCTCGCCTTTCCAGGTCGCGGCGGCGGCGGCCGGCGGCACCGGCGAATGGTGGATCGCACCGCCGCACCATCTGAACTATTTCGATTTCGCAACCCTCTCCAACCTGCTTGAGCGTCTCAAGTTCGAGGTCGCCGAAAAGACCACGAGTTTTCCGATGGAAGCGTTCTTGCTCATGGGCGACAACTACACTGTCGATCCGGCGCTCGGCCGCGCCAGCCACAACAAGCGAAAGAAATTCGACCTGGCGCTGGAAACGGCCGGTCTGAAGGAGACCCGCAAAGCGTTCTACCGCGCCTTGGCCGAAACCGGGATCGGGCGGGAGGCCGTGGTCATCGCGGTCAAGCCTTGAGCGACGCCACCGCGCCTTTCTTCATCGTGTCCAGCGGCCGTTCCGGAACAGCGATGCTGCACAAGGCTTTGTCGGCGGATGCCGACATGCAGCACGAATACATGGTGCAGATCACCCAGCCACTCGGCGTGCGGCGCTACCTGAACCTCGTCGATACCAAGAAAGCCCAGGAAATACTGGCTGAAACGCACGCCGCCG
The DNA here is from genome assembly GCA_025360685.1 of Pseudomonadota bacterium. Classification (GTDB taxonomy): domain Bacteria; phylum Pseudomonadota; class Alphaproteobacteria; order Micropepsales; family Micropepsaceae; genus Rhizomicrobium. Next base: position 9,839 of record JANYBR010000185.1, on the reverse strand, counting down.
CGATCGGTTACAGCGCCGCCTCGCATTGGGGCGACAGCTCCAACAAACTGTCCTGGTTGATTCCGGAACTTGCAGAACTTCTGCCGCAAGCCAAGTTCGTCCATCTGGTGCGCGACGGCCGTAAGGTGGCTGGCTCCTATTTCCGCAAGCTGGGCGACGAATGCTATGATGATCGCTCGACGCGCATCCTGCAGGCACATTATGACGATCCTTCGCACACGCCGGCGCCGCCGCCCGAAAAGAAATATTGGTGGCCGGTGCCACGGCGAAGCGACTCTTCTGCCCGTGCCTTTCACTCCTACTCGCAGTTCGAGCGCATCTGCTGGCACTGGGTAGAGATCAATCGCGTGATCGTCGAGTCATTGTCGGCACTTTCGCGCGACCGGCATCACTTTGTCCGCCTGGAAGACCTGCGCCACTCGCGTGTCGATGTAAAACTGCTTTATGATTTCCTTAACCTTCCATACCGCGATGAAAAGTTCTCGGCATTCGTCAAACCATATAACGTAAACAAGCCGGAAGATCGCCTGCTCGACGGGCGCGAAAGAGAGCGTTTCGACGCGATCTCGGGCGTGATGATGCAGCGCCTGGGATATGCGGAAAGGCTTGAATACGTAGTGAATTATTAACGCGGCATGGCCAAAGATGGTTACCGGATTATTCCCGGGCCATCACATGACCGACACCTGCAGTCTCTGCAACCGCGACGCGCTCGAACCGATCTATAAGCCGGAGAAATCCACCCGCGGTCTCACCGTTCATGTGTGCGGCTCGTGCGGCTTGTTGCAGAGTCTGCCCCGCGCCGATCGGATGGAACGTCTGCCAGCCGCGGTGTCCGGAGGAGCGGATTGGGGCAATGTCCGTTATGGAAAGGGCTTTCGCACCAGGATTGCGCTGGACGCATTGCGCCGGAACGTTGACCTGACGAGCGATTTCTCTGTTCTCGATGTCGGCTCCAATCGCGGCAGTTTCATTCGTGCGCTTCTGGACGCCGCACCGCATGCGAATATTTCAGCCGTCGAGCCGGACGAAAGGGTTGCTTCGTCCTGTGCCGGCCTGCCGCGAACGCAATTGATCGAGGAGCGCATCGAGAATGTCGCGCTCGAGACTGGGCGATTCGACATCGTCCACTCCTGCCACACCATTGAACATCTGATAGATCCGGCGCGAACTCTGGCCGATCATCATCGGGTGTTGAAGGCTGGCGGGTTGCTGATCCTGGACGCACCGAATACCGCCCTGCTCGCCAGTGACGACATTGTCGAAGAGTGGTTCATCGACAAGCATCTCTATCATTTCTCCGAGCGCACTCTCACCCGCATGCTCGAAGCGACGGGCTTTACAATCATCGAACACCCCGACTTCAAGGATCGCAGCAACCTCTTCTATGTCGCGTGCAAGGACGGCCGCAAACCCGCGGCCGCGGGAAGCGATCTGCAGGAAGTCGAATATGCCCGGGAGCTGATCGCGTCCTATGTCGCCAACCGGGCGCGCAACATGTTGGCGCTCACGTCGGTGGCCGCGGAACTTCTAAGTCTGGCGCCGCGACGCATGGCGATTTGGGGAGCGGGACGTTTGTTCGACTCACTCGTGACTTATGGAAAGTTCGACGCATCGACGTTGACCCTGTTGGTCGACAAGCATCTGCAGGCCCATGTCAGCCAGCGCCATGGCTGCACTCTCGTGGGTCCGGAAGGTCTTGCCGATTCCAAACCCGGTGTGGTCATCATCATGTCGCGCGACTTCGCAAGCGAGATCGCCGCCGAAGTCGGTAAGCTGACGCCGAACGCTGAAATCATTCTCTATTCCGACCTGATCTACCGCGCCCGCCTGCGCGACGCGGCCTAGGACGCGATATGACATTGACCTTGAGATCCATCAGCGAAGAGGTTCCGCAGTCGCCTGCGATGGATCTTGAAAAGCAGCTTGCGCTTGCTGCGGCGTTCGTGCGCCGACATTCCATCGCCTCGATTTATCATGCGGGCTCCGGCCATCCCGGCGGCGCGATGTCTTGCGCGGATCTTCTGGCGTGCCTGTTCGGAGCGGAACTGAACTTCTGGCCGTCGGGTATCGACGATCCGCATCGTGACCGGTTTGTACTTTCCAAGGGCCATGCCGCCCCTGCGCTCTATGCGGTCGGTGCGCATTACGGTTTTTGCGATGCAAAGGCGGCGCTGAGGTTGCGCAAGCTTGGCAGTCCGTTCCAGGGACATCCGCATGTGCTCGATCTGCCCTGGGTGGAAACCAGCACCGGTTCGCTCGGTCAGGGACTCTCCGTCGCGCTCGGCATGGCGATGGGCCTGAGGATGCAGCGCAGCGCCGCGCGGGTCTACACCTTGCTCGGCGACGGCGAATTGCAGGAAGGCGAAGTGTGGGAGGCGGCGATGTGCGCGGCGCATCACGAGCTCGACAATCTGTGCGTCCTGATCGACTACAACAAGCTGCAGAGCGACAACCGCAACGATCTCATTATGCGGCTGGAGCCACTGGCTGCGAAGTGGCGCGCCTTCGATTGGGCGATCGCCGAAATCGACGGTCATGACATTCCGCAAATTCTCTCGACCTTGCGCCGCGCCGGTGCCACGCAAAACCGCCCCTCCGTGATCATCGCGCATACGGTCAAGGGCAAAGGCGTGAGCTATATGGAGAACGTTCCGTCCTGGCACGGCAGCGTCAAACTCACGCGCGAGCAGGCTGAGGACGCCTTGCTGTCGCTCGGCGCGAGCCGCAACGAGATCAAGGAGTTTTTGGATGTCGATGGTGGCTGAAGCCCCTGCCCTGATCGGAACGAGCGGCGACAGCCTGCGCGAAGCGTTTGGAAAAGCCCTTTCGAATCTCGCCGACGAGTTTCCCAAGCTTGTCGTGCTCGATGCCGACATCGCGGGCGGCACGGGCGTGCATCACTTCCGCACAAGCCATCCCTCGCGTCTCCTGCAATTCGGCATCGCCGAACAGAACATGATGGCGGCGGCAGGCGGCCTTGCCGCCGTCGGTCTGCTTCCGGTCGTCACCACATTCGCGGTGTTCTGCCTGCGCGCTGTGGAGCAGGCGCGCCTGTCGCTGGCCTATTCACGACGCAACGCCAAGATCGTTGCAAGCCATCCCGGACTCGATGTGGGACCGGACGGCGGATCGGCGCAAGCGCTCGAGGACCTCGCGGCGTTTCGCGCCATTCCCGGCATGACCGTAATTTCGCCCGCCGATCCGATCGAAATGGCGCTCGCGACCCGTGCGATCTTGGAATTCGAAGGTCCTGTTTATATGCGCACCGGGCGCAGCGCTGCCAAACGTCTTTTCGGCGATGATCACCAGTTCGCGATCGGCAGGGGACGGATCATTCGCCAGGGCACAGACGTGACGCTCGTGGCATGCGGCGTGGAAGTCGCCCGCGCGCTGGAAGCAGCCGAAACGCTGGCGCAGGAAAGCGTATCGGCGCGCGTGGTCAACATGGCCACGATCAAACCGATCGACGTCGAGCTGCTCGCGAGCTGCGCCGTCGATACCGGCGCGATCGTCACGGCGGAAGATCACAACATCTATGGCGGACTTGGCAGTGCGGTCGCCGAGACGCTTGCGATCACACGCCCCTGCCCCGTCGAATTCGTGGGCGTCAAAGATGTATTTGGCGCCTCCGGCGAACCGGAAGAGCTGGCAAACCTTTATGGGCTGACCGCTCCGCACATTGTTCGTGCAGCGCACCGCGCCATCGCGCGCAAGCAACGTATCAGCGGCCGCCGGAAGAATTTCAGATGAACCGCTTTTCGCTTACCGGCCGCAACGCCGTTGTCACCGGCGGAAGCCGTGGCATCGGCCGAGCCATCGCCGTGGGGCTGGCCGCAGCCGGTGCGGACATCGTGTTCACCTATCGCGAAAAACATGATGAAGCCGAAGCGGTCGCCAACCAGATCCGCGACCTTGGCCGCCGTGCGCTCGCGCTTTCGATGGACGTGACCGATCGCGCCAGCGTCGAAGAAGCGGCGCGCGATGCACGCAAATTCGGAAAAATATCCATTCTCGTGAACAATGCCGGCATCAACAAGCCGACCGATTTTGACAAGGTCACGGATGCGGACTGGGACACGATCCTGGATACTAACCTCAAGGGTCCGTTCGTCTGCGCTCAGGTGTTTCTGCCGCTGCTTGCCGACGCGGGTGGCGGAAGTATCGTCCATATCGGTTCAGTCAGTGGCCAGTATGGCGGACCGCGCACCGCGCACTACGCCGCCTCGAAGGCTGGACTGATCTCGCTGGCGCAAGTCATCGCGCGCTTTGGCGCGGCCTCCAAGATTCGTTCTAACGTTGTGGCCGCAGGTCTGATCGCGTCCGACATGGGCAATGCCGGCTTGCAGGCCGCGAGTGTCCAGAAGGCAGCAGAGGGAATCATCCTCAAGCGGCTCGGCCGCACAGACGAAGTTGCCGATGCCGTGGTGTTCCTGGCGAGCGACGCAGCGTCCTACATCACGGCGCAAACGATCAATGTGAATGGCGGGTTGTACTTTTGATGTCCAAGACCCTTCTCATCATATCCGGCGGTATCGAGGCGGCGGACGCGGTGAAGCGGGCGAAGGAACTGGGCTACTATGTCGTGGTTTCGGACCGCGACCATCTGGCGCCGGGATTCCAGTCCGCCGATTCCTGCTTGATCGCCGATGTCTACGGCGCCACCGAAACGGCCGCCGCCGCCGAACGGTTCAGCCGCAAGATTCGCAAGATCGAAGGCGTGATCTGTGTCGCTGCCGACGCACCGGTCACTGCAGCCTCGGTAACCAACCGACTCGGCTTGCCCGGCATCTCACTGGCCACGGCGGCATTGGCGAGCGATAAGCTGGCCATGAAACGCCGTTTCGCCGAATTTGGCATACCGGTGCCTTGGTTTAGCGAGGTCACGACACCGCAGGCCTTGCAACGCGTTGCCATCGAACGGGGACGCGATCTGGTCATCAAACCGGTGGACAGCCGCGGATCGCGCGGCGTGCAGCGTGTGGCACAGGTTGCCGATCTCGACAAAGCCTTTTGGTTCGCCCGTTCCCATTCGCCGAGCGAACGGGTCATGGTCGAGCAGTATCTCGACGGGCCGCAGGTCTCCACCGAGTCCATCGTGGTCGACGGCAAGTGTTTCACGCCTGGTTTCTCCGACCGCAATTACGAATATCTCGAACGCTACGCGCCTTTCTTCATCGAGAATGGCGGCGATCTGCCAAGCCATCTGCCCGAGGCCATACAGGCCAAAGTTCGCGACGTGGTGGCGCGCGCCGCCGCAGCGCTAGGCGTGACCAGCGGCACGGTGAAGGGCGACATCGTCGTTCACAAGGGCGAGTCTTATGTCATCGAGCTTGCGGCACGCCTGTCGGGAGGTTTCTTCTGTACGCGAGAAATACCGCTGAACACCGGCGTTGATTTTATCGGCGCGGCGATCAAGGTTGCGCTGGGCGAGCCCGTCACAGCTGAAGAACTGACGCCGAAGCATTCGACACCCGTCATCCAGCGTTATGCCTTTCCATCCGCCGGTGAAGTTGTTTCCGTCGAAGGGACCGAGGAAGCGCGCCGCGTCGCCGGAGTGACTGACGTCATCGTTACAGCCAGGCCCGGCGACATCATCCCCGCAGCCGGCGACAAGCGGCCATCGGCGGCGATGGTGTTGACGACCGGCGCATCGCGAGACGACGCGCTACGCGCGGCCAACGACGCTTTGGCCTGTCTCAAGATCACAACATCATGAACGCGCCGCTTCCCCAACGAGAGTGGCCGGCCTCGAGCCGCACCTTGCAGCTCTTCGCACTCTTTCACCTCAATCTCGCCTTCTCGTCCATCGAAGAGGAACAGCGCGGCGAAGTCATCGCGCGTTGCTATTGGCCGCTGTTGCGGCTGGCAGAGCAATTCGGTCCGATCGGAATCGAGGTATCCGGTTTCACGCTCGAGCAAATCGCCCAGCATGATCCGGCATGGATAGCCAAAGCACAATTGTTGTTGGCCAAGGGCCGCATCGAGCTGATTGGTTCCGGCTATAGCCAAATGATCGGCCCGCTGGTGCCCGCGAGAGTGACGGAAGCCAATCTGTCGATCGGCAATGAAGCCTATCAGCGAGTGCTGGGCGTCAAGCCGGAGGTCGCGCTCGTCAATGAACAGGCCTATTCGGCGGGTCTGGTGGGACTGTATCTCGACGCCGGCTATCATGCGCTCGCCATGGACTGGGACAATCCGGGCGCGGGGCACCCCGAGTGGCCAGCGGAAACACGCTATCTGCCGCAGCGTGCGTTGGGAGCGGACGGCCGCTCCATCGCATTGATTTGGACCAGCACGGTGGCGTTTCAAAAACTGCAACGCTTCGTACATCGCGACATCGAACTTGGCGAATATCTGGACTATGTGCGCGGGCGCGCCGTGGCGGCGCAACGCGCGCTATGCGTCTATGCCAGCGATGCTGAGATCTTCGACTTCCGCCCCGGCCGCTACAAGACCGAGGAGCGTTTGTCCGGCGAAAGTGAATGGATGCGGATGGAACAGGCCTTCGCGAGCCTGATCGGTGAGTTTTCGTTGATCGCGCCAAGCGGCGTCATGCATCTGGGCGCCGAGACAAACGCCGGCCGGGTCCTGCGGCTCGAGACGGCGGCCTGCCCGGTCCCGGTGAAAAAACAGCGCAAATACAATCTGGCGCGCTGGGCCGTGACCGGACGCGACAATCTCGGTATCAACACAGCCTGCCAGCGCGTCTATCGCGGCATGATCGCGAATCACGCTGTGACCGCAGACTGGAAAGAGCTTTGTTATCTGTGGTCCAGCGACTTTCGCACCCATGTCACCGCCAAGCGTTGGTCGGGCTATCGCCAGCGTCTGCGCCAGGCAGAGGCACGCTGGAGTGCGCGCCATTCCCTGGTGGCGCCATTTCCCGAGGGCGAAAGTCTGGTGCAGCGCCGGATCGGCGTGACGACACCGCACATAGAGGTCGAACTCGATCGGCGGCGTGGCCTTGCACTAGAACGAGTTCGCTTTGCGGGTCATGCGCATGCGGCGCTCGGTGGACTGGCGCACGGTCATTTCGACGACATCGCGCTGCAAGCGGACTGGTACACCGGCGACTGCGTGTTCGAGGCACCCGGCGAGCACAAGGTCACCGACCTGGAATGGGCCGAAACCTACAAATGGACTATGGCCAACGGCGACATCTTCGTGCAAGGACGCATCGAGACCGCAAAAGGTCCGATCGAGAAAACTCTGCGCTTTGCGCACGACGAACCGCGGATTGACTTCGATCTGGCGTTTCACTGGAGCGAATTCGGCAAGGGTAGCCTGCGCCTGGGCCACTTCACCTTGCTTCCGGAAGCTTTCAATGCATCAGAGCTAACTCTGACGACGCACAACGGCGGACACGCAGTGGAGACGTTCTTGCTCAACGGCCGATCCGTCGATCACGGCGCGCCCGTATCGTTTCTTGTATCCTCTTCACAAGGATTGGGGATGACGGAAGGATGGGCAGAGCTTGGTGACTCTACGACGCGAGTGCGCGTTGAGGTCGATCGTTCGACCGCCGCGCTGCTTGGTCTTCTGACTCATCGCGTCGCCGGCGGCAGCGTTTTCTGCCAGCTCATTCTGTCGGCACTCGAACTGGACGACACGCGCAAACCCGACGCATACATTCCCGGGCCGCGGCGCTTCCGCTTCAGCCTCGTCGGCGTTCGCTGACAACTCGGAAAATGAAGAGGCAGACGAAGGCCCCCCGACCTTCGCCCGCCCCTCCAACTATTTCCCACCGGAATACCAACTCCACGCCCCGGGACGAATGACCGGTTCTTCGACCATTCCGCTTCGGACGAGAACGGCGGGGGGTTAGCCCCGCCGTTTTCAGGCTTAACGGAACAGTGACAGTATGGTCTGCGGCGCCTGGTTGGCGATTGCCAGAGCCTGCACGCCGAGCTGCTGCTTGACCTGCAAGGACTGCAGCAAAGCACTGGTCTTGGCGAGATCGGCGTCGACCAGGTGGCCAATGCCGATGGTCAGGGTATCGGCCAGCTTCTGCGAGAACGTCGCCTGAATCGAGAACTTCTTCGCGCCGGAAGACAATTTGGCGAGAGCGGAGTTCACGCCGACGAGCGACGCCTGGATGGTCGCGACCAAGGTCGAGGCTTTCGCCTGGGTCGAGATCGTCGCAGTCGAGGTCAGAGTCACGATCGCACCTGACAGCGCCAGCTTCTGGGCCGACGTCGTGATACGACGCGTGCCGTCAGTCGACGCCAAGGCCGTGATCTGGGTAGTGCTACCATCCACCAGGTTGGTGCCGTTGAACACGGCGTTCTTCACGATCGTCGTGATCTGGTCACGCAGAGCGGTGAAGTCCTGATTGAGAGCCTGACGGCTTGCCGTATCGAGCGAAGAGTCGGACGCAGAAAGCGCCTTGGTCTTCAACTGAATGAGCAGATCCGATACCGACTGACCCGCGGAAAGTGCGACGTCGATGGCGGAGGAACCGCGGCTCAAGCTGTCCACAACGGACGCATAACCGGCGACTGCACCACGCTGGTTTTGCGCGATCGCAAAGGTCGATCCGTCATCGCGGGCTGAGGCCACTTTCAGGCCGCTGTTGACCTGGGCTTGCACCTGCTGCAACTGCGCTTGGGTGGCACTGAGGTACTGCAGCGCGATGAGTGCGCCGCCGTTGGTATTGACGCTAAAGGACATGGTTGTCTCCGTTCTGGTTTGTTCGAGCGTTATGCTCATGGGCTTTTTGCCCACGCCCTTCTTGGCAAACACCATGCCGAACCGGATTCAGGAATTTCTAACCATCGATTGTTCGGCGAGCCCGGAAGAGATCGCCTGGTAAAATTTTGCCTGTCTTTTTCGCATTAGGCACATTCTGCCCTCAAAGCGGAAAATTCTGCCGGGTAGTGGGAATATTTTGCCGGTTGGGTAAAAAAAAGAGCGGCGCCACCCGCGCCGCTCTTTGCCAAAACCCGGATCTTTTTTTATCTGAACAGCGACAGGATGGTCTGCGGTGCCTGATTGGCGATCGACAGGGCCTGCACGCCCAGCTGCTGCTTGACCTGCAAGGATTGCAACAATGCGCTTTCCTTGGCGAGGTCGGCGTCCACCAGGTGACCGATACCTGCGGTCAAAGTGTCGGCCAGCTTCTGAGAGAATGTACTCTGAATCGAGAACTTCTTCGCGCCGGCGGAGAGCTTGGCGAGAGCGGAGTTCACGTTGGTGAGCGAGGTCTGGATGATGGTGATCAAAGTCGAGGCCTTCGCCTGCGTTGTGATCGACGCCGTCGATGCGATGGTCACGATCGAACCAGATAGATTGAGGTTCTGGGCAGCGGCCGTGATACGGCGTGAGCCGTCCGAAGACGCCAGGGCCGTAATCTGCTGAGTCGAACCATCAACGAGGTTGACGCCGTTGAAAATGGCATTCTTCACGATCGTCGAGATCTGATCACGCAGAGCCGTGAAGTCCTGGTTGAGAGCCTGACGGCTTGCTGTATCGAGTGAGGAGTCGGACGCGGAGAGCGCCTTGGTCTTCAGCTGGATGAGCAAATCCGAGATCGACTGTCCCGCGGAGAGAGCGACGTCGATCGCGGACGAACCGCGATTCAGGCTGTCCACAACGGACGCATAACCTGCAACCGATCCGCGCTGGTTCTGGGCGATGGCGTAGGTGGAGCCGTCGTCCTTCGCGGAAGCTACCTTGAGGCCGCTGCTGATGGCGTTCTGCGCCACATTCAACTGCCCTTGTGTTGCATTGAGGTATTGCAGCGCGACGAGCGCGCCGGTGTTGGTGTTGACACTGAATGACATCGAAGTCTCCATTCTGGTGGTGACGGCTTTCTGCGCGTCCAAGGCTCGGATTTG
>JANYBR010000172.1 GCA_025360685.1 Pseudomonadota bacterium | reverse complement strand
CAGTCCGCCTCATCCTCTGGATCGACATCGCCGAGGGACGATGAGATGCGGCAATAACTCCGCGAGGATTCTTCCCATTCCAACTTATGACCAAGGTCCTGCTCAATCGCATCTTTCTGACGCGTAAGGAGGCCGAAGAATGCCTTCGCTTGATCGCCCGCAATGTAGAGCTCGGCCCGAATCTGATTCTTCACGCGTATCATCACCGCAGACAGATTGAAGCCACTGCGTCGGATGGGAAAGGCCATCCACGACTTCGCCTGCGGCTTGCGGTTGCCAGAAACCGGTCCACCGGCGGCGCTGAGCACGTCATTCAGTGCCGTCCAGTAAGCTCGCTGCGCGATCCGCACCTCCGACAACTCTGAATCGTCGATTGATCGGGCAGCTTGCGCGACCGAATTCGACCAGTCGTTTGGCTTTGAAACGATGTTGAATTTCGGCGCGGCGGGCGAATCCCCGATGCGCCATAGCTCTACCTCCAACCCGAAGAAACGAAAGCTCTGATCGGTAATCCTGTTCAACCAGTCGAGTGTCGCACGGTGCTCTTCGTTGAAGCGAGCCGCGATCCAGACAATAGTTACTGCCTCCAGTCCAGACGCATATGTGAGAAGCTGGCCGAGATGGTTGTGATCAGTACGCTCCAGCTGGTTTTCAATCAGCACCCATTGATCGGTTCCGATGTCCTTGCACAGGATGTCAGCCCGGAACGGGCCGACCGCTTTTTCCTGTGCCTCCAGTTCGAGATCAATGCCGAGCGTCTCGCCGAGCACTGACAGGTTCTCGGGCCGTGCAAGCCAAGGCGTGAAGTCCGCAGCTTCACTCGCCCAAATCTCGCGCAACTCAATGCGTGCGAGTCGCCCGAGGGGCGTTGCCGTCATTCCGTGTTCTCCGTTTCGCCCACCGCGCGGCAGGATTGTCGCGCGCGTTCCTCCCGCCGACAAGGAGCGTGTGCCGCTATATAGATCGAAATTTTGTCAACGGCCGCCGTCGTTGGCGACGGCTTGTCCATCAGTGTGTCCATTGCGGCGGCGTGCCCGGCCACAGGCCAGCGTGCTTAGGATTCGGTGCTTCGCCGCTTCCAGGGAAGCACGGCCGTGCGCTTTCCGTCAAATAGGCTGGCCTAATTTTCGCGCGCGCTTGTCAGTTCCGCGCCGTGTCGGGGACGCGCTCGCTGCGGCGGCAGACCACCATCCGATAGCCGCTCTTGATCTCACATGCCCTCCAGAGCAACTTTTTCAGATCGTGTCGGCACAAGGTTTGCGGAAACACAATGCGAAACGAACGGATCGATTGGGCCACGGATAAGCATGCAGCTGGTGGGTTCGCAAACGCTGTGTTGTACCGAATGGTTGCTGAGAACCCACTGCATGATGATCCGGAGCTGACGAGTGCCCTGGCTGGCTAGCAAATCCGCGCCGCCGAGCGAGACAGCAAGAAGATTGCTCGAATTCCGCTCGCTTCTCGTGCGCCAAAGAGCGTTGCTGGGCTCGCCCCGCAGCGCCTGACGGCCTCCCGGGGCCTCCCTCAGTGACGGCGCTTGTGCCGCCACCACCAAATGAGGGACTACGACCATGCTCAAACACAAACCTGCGACGACCGCGTCAATGCCGACCTCCCTCAAGCCGAAGCCCATAGTCGGCGGCGCCAAGCGACCAGGGTCGCCATCGGCGCACAAATTGGCAGCCAAGCCGCCAACGCATCAGCGCGACCAGACCGCAATGCGGAGCGGCTCAAAGATCGATACACTGCTCAAGCTCATGAAAGGCAAATCCGGCGCCACGATCGATCAACTCGTTCGCGCCACGGGGTGGCAGGCTCATAGCGTGCGCGGGGCGATCTCGGGGACAGTGAAGAAAAAGCTCGGGCTCGACGTCCAAAGTAGGCGGGTGGATGGCGTGCGCATCTACCGCATCGGCAAGTAGACGCCTGCGGGTGCTGTCAAGTTAACTCGCTGAAGCCGCATTGATCTCGCGCCAACGCGATCGATCATGCGGCAGCTGTGGCGACAGACCAAACGCGATTAGCTTCGGCCCGGAAGAGGCGAAGCGTAGATCGGCGGATCAGATGTCGTT
>JANYBR010000148.1 GCA_025360685.1 Pseudomonadota bacterium | reverse complement strand
CAGATGGACCGCTGGAACATCGTGACGACGCTGAACTATTTGAGCCACGACGCCGAAGTCGAAATCGTTCTTGCCAAGGCGCCGGCCTACGCCTCGACGCCGGAAAAGAAGAAACAGATCGGAGCCATGGTGAGGGTCGCGGACATGACGCGCAACGCCTTCATCAACGGTGATCTGTCGACCGTCATGAGCCCGCGCACCGTGATCACATGGGCGGAGAATGCCGAAATCTTCAACGATGTCGGCTTTGCGTTCCGGTTGACTTTCCTCAACAAGTGCGACGAGTTGGAACGCGCCAGCGTGGCTGAGTTCTATCAGCGCTGCTTCGGCGAGGACCTGCCGGAGAGCGCGGCCAAAGTGTTGGTGACGTGAAGCCGGAAAATCCGTCCGAGCCCTTCAAGCGCGCGGTCGGTACTGCGGTACGCGCGCTGTCCGGCGAGCCGGAACTGGAAGTAACCTTCAGTGCCGAACCGCCGGCACTACGCGGCCTGAAGGCTCGACTGCCCCTGCCCTCACGCAACCTCGCGCCGAGCGAAGTCGCTGTTGTTCGCGGTGCCGGCGATGCCTATGCGCTGCGCCGCGCCCATCACGAAGACAAGGTGCACGATCAATTCCGCCCGCAATCCGCCGATGCTGCCGCCGTATTCGAATCCGCCGAGCAGGCCAGAGTCGAGGCCATAGGGTCGATCGCCATGAAAGGCGTCGCGGACAATCTCACAGCCGGACTGGAACAACGCCTGACCCAGCGCGGTCTCGCCAAGGCACGCGTCAAAGCCGACGTGCCCATCGCCGACGTACTCGGGCTGATGGTGCGAGAGAAGCTGACGGGAGAGCCGCCGCCGGAGTCGGTGAAATATGCCGTCGATCTCTGGCGCCCGTTTATCGAGGAAAATGCCGGCAAAGATCTTGAGAAGCTCGGCAACACAATCCGAGACCAGACCGCATTCGCCAAGCTGACGCGGACAATCCTGCGCGATCTGAAGCTCAGCGATGAATTCGATGCCGACGAAGCGTCCGACGACTCCGGCGAAGGCGAGAACGCCGAGAACCAGGAACAGAACGGCGAGGAACAGGATTCGGACAGCCAGTCCAGCGAAGCCGACATGCAGGAGTCAGAAGGCGAAGAAGGCGACGAAGACGCCTCCGAGATGCGCGCCGAACAGACCGACGATTTGTCCGATGCGCAGGAACCCGAAGACGGGATGAAGCCGCAGCGTCCTGAGCAACCATTCAGCCATCAGGACGAGTGGGGCTACAAGGTTCATACCTTGCTGTTCGACGAGGAGATCGAAGCCCAGGAACTCTGCGATCCGGAAGAATTGGGCCGCCTGCGTAACTTTCTCGACCAGCAGCTGCAGGCGATGTCCGGCGTCGTCTCGCGCCTCGCCAACAAACTGCAGCGCCTGTTGATGGCGCAGCAGAACCGGACGTGGGAGTTCGATATCGAGGAAGGCATGCTCGACACCTCGCGCCTGCCACGAATCATCATCGATCCGATGTATCCCTTGTCGTTCAAGCGCGAGAAGGACATGACCTTCCGCGACACGGTCGTCACTTTGCTGCTCGACAATTCGGGCTCGATGCGCGGCCGGCCGATCATGGTGGCGGCGATGTGCGCCGACATTCTGGCCCGCACGCTGGAGCGTTGCGCGGTAAAGACTGAAATCCTTGGCTTCACCACGCGTGCCTGGAAGGGCGGGCAAAGCCGCGAGAAGTGGATCGCCGACGGCAAGCCGCCCCATCCGGGCCGCCTCAACGATTTGCGCCACATCATCTACAAGGCCGCGGACGAGCCGTGGCGCCGAGCGCGCAAGAGCCTTGGCCTCATGATGCGCGAAGGCTTGCTCAAGGAAAATATCGACGGTGAGGCGCTGATGTGGGCGCACAACCGCATCGTCGGCCGTCCCGAGCAACGCAAGATCCTGATGGTGATCTCCGACGGCGCGCCGGTGGACGACTCAACCTTGTCGGTAAATGCCGGAAACTATCTCGAACGGCACCTGCGCCGCGTGATCGAGGAGATCGAGGAAAAATCGAGCGTCGAGCTGACTGCCATCGGCATCGGGCACGATGTTACGCGTTACTACCGCAAGGCAGTCACGATCGTTGATGCCGAGCAACTCGGCGGCGCTATGACCGAACAACTCATTGGTCTCTTCCACGAAGAAAAAGGCCATGAAGGGCATGTGCGGGGCGCCAAGCGCGTGGCAGGGCCGAAGCATGCGCCTCGCCGTGTTGCCGCTCACTAGTCGGCAGATCAGTAGCCGCCAAATCCGGGCAGTGGCGGGATCGCACCGCGCAGAAGCCAGAATGGGGCCAGTCCAAGCACCGACGCCCCAGCCAGGATGCCAGCGTGCGCGGCCATGTGGTTGACCCAAAGCGGACCCGAACCGCCAAAGGCAGCGGGATAGAAGATCAGCACGAAGCTCACGCTGGCGACGATGGAGCCGATCAAGGGAGCCATCCACCAGCGCGGCCCGCGTGCGCCGTCGAATGCGATGATCGAGAGAAAACCGGCGACAAAAAATGCTCCAGCAAAGCTGGCGACTTCACGCGCGCTCGGCACGGCTGCTGCAGGCAGAAGCAGGCGAACTTGTTCAGAACCGAAAAGAATGACCGCGCCGCAAATGGCCAGCGAAACCACGACCTGTGCGAAAGCATATGACGGTCCATAACGCCGGTTTGTCAGATGAACAGCGAGGAACGCAAGTGGAAGCAGAAGATGGCTTACGGTGAGCCAGCGGCCTTGGCCGTCCGCAAAATAGTTCAGCCCGCGGTCCATGTAGAGGTACAGCGCGGCAAATGACATGCTGAGAAACAGCACCGGGATGAATATCCGTCCGACGGCGACACTAATATCGCCGAGCCGCCGTCCCAGACCGGAGCGTCGGCTGTAACCCTGTGCGGCCCACACCGTGTCAGTCGCGCCGCGCAGTCGATACGGACCGTCTGTGACGCTGTCATCGAGCTGCGCGGAACGCCGCTCTCGACCAACTACATTTTCTGATTCGTACGCCGTCACCACACCCCACCTGTGTCGGCGGCTCAGAACGGCGCCTGGCACATTTCGAGACACTAGGGCAAAGGTGATGCAGGGACCATGCCTCGCGCAAGGGCCGGGCTGGTAAATTTTAGAGTGACTTAGCCGACAGTCTTAAGCCGCCTTCTGAGATGTCTTCTTGGCGATCGCGCGCTTCAGACGAAGGGCCTTGGGCGACAAAACATCCGCTTTGGCCTTCAACAGATAGGGGTCCAGGCCACCATTCTTGTCGACAGACCGAAGGGCATTCATGCTGATCTTCAGGACATAGGAGTTGCCCAGGATCTCGCTGGCCAGTGCCACACGCTGCAGGTTCGGGCGATAAACCCGCTTTGTCTTGTTGTTGGCGTGGCTGACGTTGTTGCCAACCAAGACGCCTTTTCCGGTCAATTCGCAGCGGCGGGCCATGATTTTCTCACCAAAAGAGGGGCTCTCATAAGGGCAGCGACCTGTCCGGTCAAGCGCCGGCTATTGCCTCAGGGCGGGCAGGATGGCGGCCAGAAGAGACCGCGCCGCCCCATACGGCGTAGCCGCCCCGTCAGACACGGCCCTTTCCAAGGCAGACGCCTCGGCGGCGAGATTGGCGTTGGAAAGAATGGCTTCACTGACCACCGCCTGCACTTCGCCCCAGAACCAGCGGCGGGCCTGTTCCGCGCGCAAGCGGGTCAGGCGGTTGTCCGCGGCCAGCGCCGCATGGATCGCCGTCATTTCGTCCCAAGCCGCGCCGATGCCTGCGCCTTCGATCGCTGACACCGTCAGAACCTTCGGCTGCAAACCCACATGTTTGGGCCGCATCAGATGGAACGCCATCTGATAGTTGGCCGCAGCACGCAGCGCGGCCGGGAGCAAGTCACCGTCTGCTTTGGTGACGAGCAACAGATCTGCGAGTTCCATCACGCCGCGCTTGATGCCTTGCAGATCATCGCCGCCGCCCGGCGAAGCGAGCAAGACAAACAAATCCGTCATGTCCGCGACCGCGGTTTCGGACTGTCCGACGCCAACAGTTTCAACGAGCACAACATCGAACCCTGCCGCCTCGGCCAGCAACATGGACTCGCGTGTTCGCCGCGCCACGCCGCCCAGCGTTGAGCCCGCGGGCGACGGACGAATGAACGCATTGGGATCACGCGTCAGCTTTTCCATGCGGGTCTTGTCGCCCAGGATCGATCCGCCGGAGCGGCGCGAAGACGGATCGATGGCAAAGACCGCCACCCGCTTTCCGGATACCGTGAGAAGTTGACCGAAGGCTTCGATGAATGTCGATTTGCCGACACCGGGCGCGCCGGAAATTCCAATGCGGATGGCCCCACCGGTGCGCGGCAGCACGGCGGCGAGCAGCGCCTCGGCCTTGACCTGATCGGCCGGCAACGATGACTCGGCCACCGTGATGGCACGGGCCAGGGCACGACGATCGCCGTTTTGCAGCAATACAGCCAGTTTCCGGGCCGCGTTAACTGTCGCAAGATCGTTCTGGGATGCCATAATTGAACCATAGTAGTTTCAGAGCGTCGCCGCCGCCAATTCCGAACCCGGAGCCAGACCGATGAAGTTGCGTCTCACCATTATTGCCCTTCTCGCCTCGGCTTCCGTGGCTCAGTCGGCATACGCCGCCGGCGGGAGTGGCGGCGAGGCGCCTGCACAAACCGGCTCTCAGCTCCAGATGGCGATGACGCTTTATGCGGGCGGCGTGACCTTGGGCAAGGTCGATCTGAACGCGACCATTCGCGGCGACCAGTATCACTCGGTGTCGAACCTTCAGACCGGCGGTGTGGTCAACGCCTTCTGGCAATCGGAAATCCAGGCGACGTCCACCGGTACCGTGGCTCCAAAGGCGCTTCATCCTTCGCTGTACGACTCCTTCTACACAGGACGGTCGGACAAGAAACAAGAAGTCTCGCTCACCTATGACGGCAATGGGCCCGTCCGTCTCTATGCCGACCCGCCCTACAGCACCACCGGATATGAAGTGACCCCCGACCAGCAGCGCGCGACATTCGATCCGCTGAGCGCAATTACCTTCCTTGTTTCGGGTGTGGGTGGAGCCGCCGACAATCCCTGCGGCGTCGTTCTGCCGGTGTTTGACGGACGCCGTCGCTACAATGTCGAGATCACGAAGATCAAGGACACGACGGTCTCGATGGACAACGGCCTGTACAAGGGCCACGCCCTGCTCTGCCAGATCAAATACAAACAACTCGCCGGCTACAAACCGAAAGTGATCAAAGAAGGCGCGAACTTTCCAATCATCAACGCCTGGATCGCGACTTTCCCGAGTTCGGTGACCGGACGCGACTATGTGGTTCCGCTGCGTGTGTGGGCGGATACGACGTACGGCGTGATTGCCGCTGTGGCGACGACTTTGAAGATCGACGGCGTAACCCCCAAACCCCAAGGCTAATTGCTCGTCTACTCGGCGGCGCGATGCACACGGCGCGAGCGGATCAGTTTGAGCACGCTGCGCGCGGCATCGGGAATGTTGGTTCCTGGGCCGAAGATCGCTGCGACCCCGACCTTCTTCAGCGTTTCATAGTCCTGCGGAGGGATGACGCCGCCGACGACGACGAGAATGTCGTCCGCTTTCTGTTTCTTCAGCGCCTCGACCAGCATCGGAACCAGCGTCAGGTGCCCGGCGGCCTGACTGGAAATTCCGATAACATGAACGTCGGCGTCGATGGCGTCTTTGGCAACTTCTTCCGGCGTTTGAAACAGGGCACCGATATCGACATCGAAACCAAGGTCGGCGAAGGCCGTGGCGATCACTTTGGCGCCACGGTCATGGCCGTCCTGGCCCATCTTGGCTACTAGCATACGTGGCCGGCGGCCTTCCTGCTTCGAGAAGCTTTCGACTTCGCCGCGAATGGCGCCGAACTCGTTGTCGCCTTCGTACTGGGCACCGTAGACACCCGAGATGGAACGGATCTCGGCCCGGTGACGGCCGAATACGCTTTCCATGGCATCGGAGATTTCGCCGACCGTCGCGCGGGCGCGTGCGGCTTCGACGGCAAGTTCCAGGAGATTGCCCTTGCCTTTGGCGCCTGACGTCAGCGCGTCGAGCGCGAACTTCAGCTTGAGCGGATCGCGTTTGGCCTTGACCGATTTGAGGCGTGCGATCTGGGAGTCGCGCACCTGCGCATTGTCGATGGCGCGAACTTCCAGAAAGTCCTCCTTGGCGAGCTGGAATTTGTTGACGCCAACGATAACGTCTTCAGCCTTGTCGACGCGGGCCTGGCGCCGCGCCGCAGCTTCCTCGATGTGCAGCTTGGGAATGCCGGCCTCGACGGCCTTGGTCATGCCACCCATCGCTTCGACTTCGTCAATGATACTGCGCGCAGCCGTCGCAAGAGAATGCGTCAATGCCTCGACATAATAGGAACCACCCAGCGGATCGACGACCTTGGCAATATGGCTCTCGTTCTGGATGATCAATTGTGTGTTGCGGGCAATGCGCGCCGAGAATTCCGTCGGCAGCGCGATGGCTTCGTCGAACGAATTTGTGTGC
The DNA here is from genome assembly GCA_025360685.1 of Pseudomonadota bacterium. Classification (GTDB taxonomy): domain Bacteria; phylum Pseudomonadota; class Alphaproteobacteria; order Micropepsales; family Micropepsaceae; genus Rhizomicrobium. The sequence continues at coordinate 101 of JANYBR010000148.1, read as the reverse complement.
AGTGATTGGGTGCCGCCCAGCACGCTGGCCAGCGCCTCGATCGTCGTGCGTACGATATTGTTGTAGGGGTCCTGCTCGGTGAGCGACACGCCGGATGTTTG
>JANYBR010000147.1 GCA_025360685.1 Pseudomonadota bacterium | reverse complement strand
CGCCAACCATCACGTGTTCTCCTCGCAGCACAACATCGTCATCGGCGACAATCCGCCTGAGTTCGCGCCGCCGATGTTCATCGCGGAGGACCCGCCAAAGCATGACGTGCAGCGCCGCGCGGCTGCGCCGGCCGTCGCCCCCGCCCGCCTTTCCGATCTCGAGGCGCTGATCCGACAGCGGGTCGGCGTGATCCTGGACGCCCTGCCGCGCGGCGAGACGTTCAATTGGGTTGATCGCGTGTCGATCGAGCTGACCACGCAGATGCTGGCGACATTGTTCGATTTTCCCTGGGAGGACCGGCACCTGTTGCCTTACTGGTCGGACACCACCACGTCGTCGGAAACCGTCGGCAATGCGGCGATCACCATGGCGCGCCGCCAGGAAATCCTGATGGAGTGCCTGCAATATTTCATGCGGCTGTGGAAGGAGCGCCAGGCCGCGCCGCCGAAGTTCGACTTTATCTCGTTGCTCGCCCACGATCCGGCGACACGCAACCTGCCCGACAATCCGATCGAATATCTCGGCAACCTGATGCTGCTGATCGTTGGCGGCAACGACACCACGCGCAATTCGATCACCGGCGGCCTCCTGGCGCTGAACCAGAATCCGAAGGAATACGAGAAACTGCGGAAGAATCCCGAACTCGTCACCAACATGATCTCGGAGATTATTCGCTGGCAGACGCCGCTGGCGCATATGCGGCGCACGGCGCTTGAAGACTTCGATTTCAAGGGCCACAAGATCAAGAAGGGTGATCGCGTGGTGATGTGGTACGTCTCGGGCAATCGCGACGAAGAAGCCATCGAACGCGCCGACGAGTTCATCATCGACCGCGAACGCTCGCGCCATCATGTCGCGTTCGGCTTCGGTATCCATCGCTGCATGGGAAACCGGGTGGCTGAAATGCAGCTGCGCATCCTTTGGGAGGAGATCATGAAGCGCTTCCCCCGGATCGATGTCGTGGGCGAGCCGGAACGCGTCTCGTCGAACTTCGTGCTCGGCTACACCTCGCTGCCGGTGCGCATTCCGGCGTGAGGGGTTAGAGTTTCTCTTCGGTGTCACGGCCCGCCGGAGTGCACGCCGCCCAGTTGACGCCTTGCCAGACATCGAAAGTGAAGCTGCGGCTTTCCGTCACGAATCGCGACGTGGATCACCTGGGTGGCCCCGATTTCCGGGCCATGACAACGGAGGTGACCTGTCGTTGGCGCAACCCGGTCTAAGCAGGTGCGCCGCCCTCCTTGCGCAGTAGCGCCGTCAGATCGCTGACGGCCTGTGTGAGCTGAACGACCTCCTGCTCGCGCAGCTTGTCGATTTTTTCGTGCAGCAACTCAATTTCGAGCTCGGCCTTGATGTTGATCTGGTAGTCGTGCTCGGCCGCCAGGCGGTCGATGTCCTGTTGCCGGTTCTGGCTCATCATGATGAAGGGCGCGGCATAGGCCGCCTGGAACGACAACGCCAGGTTCAGCAGGATGAACGGATAGGGATCCCAGCGCTGCACATAGGCCGTGATATTCAGCGCGATCCAGAACATCAGGATCACCGACTGGATGATGATGAAACGCCACGATCCCATCGTGGCCGCAACCGTGTCGGCGATGCGCTGTCCGGCGGTGAGCTGCGCCGGGGGACGCTGCGCGCCAGGAGCGGCGTCGCGGCGCTGGCGGCGCAGCAGCCTCAGTTCTGCAAGCAGGTGATGTTCCGTCTCCAGAAGACCGTGCTTCACACTCCCAATCACTGCCATCGAGCGCCCCTGGATTCCGACTCGGCAAGAATACAGCAGTCCGCAAGGCGCAAAACAGTTGCGCGGCGCATTGTGCGCCACGGAGCCGTCTGCTTTCATGGCGGCAGGACCAACGCGAAGGGCTGAAAATGGCACGTTCACTGGACTATATCGGCGCCACGGGAATCGGCGTCAGCGACTTGAAGCGCTCGGCCGGATTCTACGTCCGCGCCCTCGGCATGCAGGAAATGCGAACCGTCAAGATCGACCACATGGACGAAATCATTCTCGGCCATGAAGGGCGCAATGCGGTAGTGCTGATGCACTACACCGACGGTTCCAGGCGCAACTACAGGGACAACCCGGTCAAGCTCGTCTTCTATGTCAGCGATCCGAAAGCGGTCGCTGCCCGCATTCGCGCCGAGGGGTGCGAAGTAGCGCGCGAGCCCGAGCCGCTTGCTTCATTCGGCAACAACGTGGTCGGCCTCGCGAAAGATCCGGACGGCTATGTGATCGAGTTGCTGCAGGCGCCGGCGCCGAAGCTCTAACCCTCGGTCGCCTGGCCCGGCGTGACGCTGGCGCCCTTCACGGCAGGTTTGGCGGCAGCCTTCGGCGGAACCGCCGCTGAAGGCGCTCCGGCGAGCTTCTCGTCGATGTCTGTTTTGGTCGCATGCGGCGCATAGACGTCATCGCGCATATCGTGCGGTTTCTGTTTCGCGTCCATGGCGGTTCCTCGAAAAGGGTTGCGAGGAGGTAACGCCTGCGCTCTGCAATCGTTGCATTCACTCGCTCGCAATCGCGCCGCGGCGATAGCGCCGCTCGCCGGGCATCATCGCTGCCCTCCGCGTTCGATCCATGTCAGTGCATCCTGCCACACGATCTGCGCATCGAGGTCACGCAGCAGCATATGGTAGCCGTGATCATAACGGTGGATCTCAGCCTTGCCGCCGAGCGCGGCCACCACGGCTTCGGTGGGCGGGGCGGGAATCACCTGGTCGTTCTTGCCATAGAGAAGGAGAATAGGCGGCGCGCCGGCAAAATGCTCCGGCGCATGGCGCGCTTCGTCCATGAGATCGACCAGGCCGTAGACCGCGTCGGCGCGGGTTTCATGCTGGAACAGCGGATCATGCGCCAAGGCACGCATCATCGCGATATTGTCGGACGGCCAGATCTTGAGTCCGTTGCCGGAAACATGCAGCCAGGGAACCGTGTGCGCTGCGAGCCACAAGGTCGCGCGATAGACGAGTGGCATGTCCGAACGCGACCACACAGCAGGTGCCACCAGGATGATGCCGTCCGCCTTCGGCGCGTCGCCGGTCGCCAGTGACGACAGGATCACCGCGCCGCCCATGCTCTCGCCCAGCGCGTAGACCGGAATGCCCGGATATCTCACGCGGGCCGCATCGATTGCATCGTCGAGATCGCGGCGCAACTCGTCGCCGCCGGCCCACAGGCCGGGATGTTCCGCCTGACCGAAGCCGCGCTGGTCGTAGGCCAAAGTAGCGATGCCATGCTGTGCCCACCATTCGCCGGGCATGGCAAAGGCGTTGGAGTAGTCGCTCATGCCGTGCAGCGCAACGATCACGGCCTTCGGCTTGTCAGGTACCCAGAGTCTCAGCGGCAGTTTCGTTCCGTCCCGGGCGAGAAGGTGCGATGCCTCGAATGCTGGCGTATCGTTCTCGACGCCCCGCGGCGCCAGCATGGGCGCACAGGCTACCATCAAGAAGAGAGCAGCCGACGCACACGCTGGCGCAAATAGGGCAACAAGTCGTGTTCGAACCATGGATTCTTCTTCAACCAAGCGTTGTTGCGCCAAGACGGATGCGGCAGAGGAATATAACGCGGCGCGAAATTACGCCATGCCCGTACGGTTTCAGTCAGGGTTCCTCCTGCGCCTTTGGCGAGATGCCATTTCTGCGCATACGAGCCAATGAGAATCGACAGCCTGAAATCGGGCAAGGCATCGAACAAGGGCTGGCGCCAGCGCCCGGCGCACTCCTTGCGAGGCGGCCTGTCGCCGCCTTTGGCATCGAGGCCGGGAAAGCAGAAACCCATCGGTACGATGGCGATGCGGCCCTCATCATAGAAAGTGTCGCGGTCCAGACCGAGCCAGTCGCGCAATCGGTCGCCGCTCGGATCGCTCCACGGCACGCCGCTCTGGTGCACACGAACACCCGGCGCCTGGCCGACGAGGCAAATCTTCGCCGTCATGCTGGCGCGCAGGACCGGCCGCGGTTCCAGATGCGCCTCGCAAATGCGGCAGGCGCGAATGTCCCTGAGAAGCTGTGTGAGTTGGTCTGTCGCCATCACTCCCCGCGCAAAAGTCCGCGCGCGATCACGAGCTGCTGAATCTGGCTGGTGCCTTCGTAGAGGCGGAAGATGCGCACGTCGCGATAAAAGCGCTCGATACCGTAGTCGGCGACATAGCCGGCGCCGCCGAAGATCTGCACCGCCTTGTCGGCGACGCGGCCGACCATTTCGGAGGCGAAGTATTTCGCGCAGGCCGCTTCCATCGTCACGTTCTCGCCGCGGTCGCGCTTCTGTGCGGCGTCCAGAACCATGCAGCGCGCCGCATACGCCTCCGTCTTGCAGTCCGCGAGCATGCCCTGGATCAGCTGGAACTCGCCGATTTTTTGTCCGAATTGCTCGCGTTCGCGGGCGTATTTCACACTCTCCTGGATCAGGCGTTCAGCGACACCGACGCACACGCCGGAAATATGCAGCCGGCCACGATCAAGCACCTGCATCGCGACTTTGAAGCCCTCACCCTCCTTGCCCAGACGCAAGTTCGCCGGCACCCGGGCATTGTCGAAATTGACGTCGCAGATATGGGCGCCCTGCTGGCCCATCTTCTTTTCCGGCTTGCCGACGGAAACGCCTGGCGTGCTCGCCGGCACGATGAACGCGGAGATGCCGCCCGCGCCCTTGCGATCAGGGTCGCTGCGCGCCATCAGAGTGAACATGCCGGCGCGATTGGCGTTGGTGATGAAGCGCTTGGTACCGTTGACGATATAGTGGTCGCCGTCCGGGATCGCGGTGGTGCGCACCGAGGCGGCGTCCGAGCCGGCCTCAGGCTCGGTCAGGGCAAAGCTCGCCACGATCTCGCCGCTCGCGAGCTTCGGCAGCCACTCCTTCTTTTGCGCATCGGTGCCGAACATCACCACACCCTGGCTGCCGATGCCGACATTGGTGCCGATGACCGAACGGAACGCGGGCGAGGTGTGGCCAAGCTCCATGGCCACCAGAACCTCCTCCTCCATGGTCAGGCCGAGGCCGCCATATTCGGTGGGGATGGAGATGCCGAACAGGCCGAGTTCACGCATTTCAGCGATGACGCTGTCAGGTACGCGGTCTTCTTCGCCAACCTTGGACTCGATCGGCACGCATTTCTCGCGCACGAAGCGGCGGACGGTTTCGAGAAGCTGATCGCGGGTGTCGATGTCGAGCGGCATGGCTGTCTCCCTGTGGCGGGGAGACTAACCCATCGCTTCAAACGCTGGCGAGTCGTTCAGGAATCATAACGGTCGCGGGGGATGTAGACGGAGAAATTCAGCACATGATCGATCGTGTCGGCGTCCGGTCCCAGCGGCATGAAGACGCTCTCGCTGTAGATATACTGCTTGCGCCCCTCGCCGCGCTCCATCCAGCCGCGGAAGGCATAGGCATCACGCCGACGAACGGCGCGGTCGTATAGGCTTTTGAGAACGGGGCCGTAGCCGGGAGAGATCCGGTCGACCTCGCTGACGCGAGCGCCCTGCATGTTGAAACCGTGCGAGATGACGTGCGCATCGCCGACGATGCGATATTCGTAGTCCTTGCCGCCGTCGACGAGCCTGAGCAGAACGATGTGGCGCAGCAATGAAGTCAGATCGCGCGGTGACAACTCCGCCCGCGACGGATAGGGCCGGTCGCCGCGCAGCTTGCGCCAATAGTCGAGGCCCTGGAGCACGATGGGACTCTCAAGCTTTTCCAGCGGCAAGACACTGGACGAGCCTTCGGGCGCGTTCCTGGGAACCGTGATGACGTTCTTGACGCGTGCCACGGGCGCTTTCTCACAAAAACGCCCATAGCGTGTGCCATAGTGGTTAAGGGAGTCACAACAACCGTCCCTCTAAAGTCCGTGTGCGATGCTTTTATCCGTCCTTGACCAGTCACCAATTCGTAAGGACGGCAACGCCGCGCAGGCGATTGCGGAAACCATTTCGCTTGCAAAGGCGTGCGATGCGCTCGGCTATCACCGCTACTGGCTGGCAGAACACCACAACAGCAACTCGTTCGCTGGCTCCTGCCCTGAGATCCTGATCGGGCGTGTGGCGCAGGAAACGCGCCGCATCAGGGTTGGCTCTGGCGGCGTAATGCTGACCCACTACAGCCCGCTGAAAGTCGCCGAACAGTTCCGCATGCTCGACGTACTCACTCCGGGTCGAATCGATCTGGGACTCGGCCGCGCGCCTGGTTCCGACCAGTTGACGGCGCGCGCGCTGCAATCCGGACCGCAGGCCTGGTCGATCGACGCGTTTCCGAGCCAGGTGCAGCTTCTGCGTCAGTTCCTCGACGACTCTTCGGGCAAGGCGCCCTTGCCGGACGATCATCCCTATCGGGGAATCCACGCCATGCCGCGTGCCGCCACACCTGGTCCGGAACTGTGGATGCTGGGTTCGGGAATTCATGGCGCGGTCTATGCGGCGGAACTCGGCTTGCCCTTCAGCCACGCCTATTTCATCAGCGCGGACGGCAGCGAAGATGCGGCGGCCGAGTACCGTTCGCGCTTCAAGCCAAGCGCGGCATGTCCGCGGCCGCGCATGTCGCTGGGCGTCGCAGCTCTGGTCGGCGAAACCGAGCAAGAAGCGCAGCGGCTGGCGGCTTCGCGCAACCTGTGGGTCGTGCGGCTGCTCAGCGGGCGGCCGATACCATTTCCTTCACCGGAGGAGGCGCTATCGCAACCGCTGACTGCGCAGGAAGAAAAACTTCTCTCGACCGTGGCCAAGAGATCGATCGTGGGAACCGGTGAACCGGTGCGCGAGCGATTGACGACTCTGGCCGAAGCGCATCAGGCCGAAGAACTCGTGGTCGTCACC
>JANYBR010000114.1 GCA_025360685.1 Pseudomonadota bacterium | reverse complement strand
CGCCAAGGGGTTTGTTTGGGCGCTTTTGCTATTGCGTCCGCTTCGTGCCGCAGTCGCGCGCTTCAAAGATGCCAAATTGCTTCTTGGCATAGGATTCTTGCTGGGTTTGCTCGGTGTCTCTCTGGTCATCCTGTACGAGCGATGGCTGTTCACCGGCATGTTGACTTGGGTCACGACCTATCGCACGACCGCAAGCTTTTCGAGCATGCACACAGGAGATGGACCAATCGATGTGTGGTTGTCACTCTCCATTCCGTTTCTCGGCCTACTGCTCATTGATCGGCGCTGGCTCCGGCTTCTGCCGTACACGGCGGCGCTGGTACTTCTTTCAATCTATTGCCTGATTGCAGCGGAGTCCCGCGGAGCAGTGGTTGCGACCGCCATCGCCTGCTTGGTCGGCTTGCTTGCACTTCTTGCAATTCGCGGCCACAAGCATCGCGCCGGCGGGATGCTCGCGATCAGCATCGGCGTTGTCGTGGTCATCTCAATCGTCGCTTTGCCGTTCGTCGCCAGCACCTCGATTGGGCAACGGTTCTCGATGGCGCGAGCCGATGCTTCGGTTCGTCTTCACTATTGGCGCTATGACTTGTCATTGCGAGACGATACCGCCTCTGCCCAACTCTTTGGGATGGGTCTGGGTAGCTTTCCGGCGGTTCACCAGGAGCGCTCGGTTCGAGAGCCGAAGGCCACGCGATACCATTATGTTTCGGATGGTGGCGAACATTTTCTGAACATGAAAAACGATTTGTTGCTCTACATGGAGCAGATCGTTCCGGCTACGCAGAATTCCGACTACCAATTCCACGCGCGACTCCGCACGGCCGAGCCGCACGCCTCCTTGACCGTTATGTGGTGCGAAAAGTGGATGCTCACATCGGCGAACTGCACCACCGGCGTATTCAACCTTCGATCACTGCCAAACCAATGGCAAGATGTGTCGACCGCCATTCACACCGCCGAGGTCGGTTCAGGACGCCACGTCGCAGGATTGTTCTTTGAGCGTCCGACCAAATTGACGTTCTTCATCGCCGACGCGCCGACAACTGGAGTCGATGTCGGCCAGATAAGCCTTAGGGACGACGGCGGGCACGAGCTCATCGCCAACGGCAATTTTGCGCAGGGTGCGGACCATTGGTTCTGGAGTGAAGACGGCCACTGGCAGTGGCACACCGCCAATTTGGCGGTCAACATTCTTTTCGACCAGGGTTGGTTCGGATTGTTTGCTGTGGTTCTGCTTCTGCTTGTCACTCTTGCAAGGCTTGCCAGCCAGATCGGGCGCGACGACCCGCTCTCTGCCATCTATCTGGCTGCGATCATCGGCTTCGTGGTGACCGGCGTAACCGTCAGCACGTTCGATCAGCCCAGACTTGCGCTCACCTTTTACCTGCTCTGCTTTGCCGTCCTGGTACGCGATCCGTGGAGCGGCGAGCAGTCACAAATTCCAGCGGCGATATAGGCTCTCAATCTGCCAGCGCCGAAAGCGGCGCCGGCCTGACGGCGGCGAGCTGTTCGCGCTCCATGAAGGCCTCGAACATCCACACCAGCCAGAGCGTTCGGCTGTGATCGTAGCGTCCGCTTTGATGCTGTGAGATCAGCCGATCGACCGTCTGGACATTGAGGAAGTCTGCCGCTGCAAAGTCACGTTTCGACCGGACCCGGGAGCTGAAATGTGCGCCAAGCGCGCCGCGGAACCAGGCGGCAAGCGGGACCGAGAATCCCTGTTTGGGCCGGTAGAGAACTTCGCGCGGTACCAGCCGCTCGAAGGCCCGCTTGAGCAGAACCTTGCCCTCGCTGCCGTTTTGTTTGGCGGCCAGCGGCAGTCCCAGTGCCCAATCCACGAAGGTGTGATCGAGCATCGGCACGCGCACTTCCAGGCTGCACGCCATCGCCGTGCGGTCCACCTTGGTCAGGATGTCTCCGGGCAGCCAGGTTTTCAGATCGATGTACTGCGCCAGGGTTACCGGATCGTCGGTCGGCGCGTTCTTGGCGTAACGGCTGAGCACTTCGCTCGCATGGTAACCGTTCAAGGTGTGGCGCAGCTGCGGCGAAAACAGCGCATTGCGCTGTTCGTCGTCAACCACCGAGACGTTCCAGAAATAGCCCATCGTCGAGTTGAGGCTGAGCTCGCGCAGAGTGTGCCGTGCGCGCAGAAAGCGCGGTGCCCAGTCGAGCTGCGGATAGATATCGGCCATGAGCCCGAACACCGGCTCGCGGATCGACCCGGGCAGGAACTTGCGCAAGGCTTCCTCGCGCGCGTGAAAGGCATAGCGGCGATAGCCGGCGAACAGCTCGTCGCCGCCATCGCCGGAGAGCGCGACAGTGACGTTCTTGCGCGCCAGCTGCATCAGGCGGTAGGCCGGCAGAGCCGAGCTGTCGCCAAACGGCTCGCCAAATATGGCAGCCTGCCGTCGGGCTGCGTCCAGGTAGTCGGGGGCGGCGATGTCGTTATGCTGGTCGGTGCCGTACCGGGCGGCGACCTGGGCAGCCAGCGCCGTTTCATCCTGCGGGCCCGGCATGCCGATCGTGAAGGTGCGCAATGGGTCCGATTGCAGCCCGGCTGCGGTCGCGACGACAGCGCCGCTATCCACACCGCCCGACAG
>JANYBR010000058.1 GCA_025360685.1 Pseudomonadota bacterium | reverse complement strand
ATCGGCCGTTCGCCGGCGATGCAGGAAATCTACCGCGTCATTGCGCGCCTCACCCAAACCGATCTCACCGTGATGATCATGGGCGAGAGCGGCACCGGCAAGGAACTGGTCGCGCGGGCGCTGCACGATTACGGCAAACGGCGGCACGGCAGTTTCGTTGCCGTCAACATGGCCGCCATACCGAAGGAACTCGTCGAAAGCGAATTGTTCGGCCACGAGCGCGGCGCATTTACCGGTGCCACCAATCGCGGGATCGGACGCTTCGAGCAGGCAGAAGGCGGCACGCTATTCCTCGATGAAATCGGCGACATGCCGCTCGAAGCGCAGACGCGTCTGTTGCGCGTGCTGCAACAGGGCGAGTACACGACGGTCGGCGGAAGGCTCCCGATCAAGACCGACGTCCGCATTATCGCGGCGACCAATCGCGATCTGCGCCAGCTCATCCAGCAGGGTCTGTTCCGCGAAGACCTGTATTACCGGCTGAACGTCGTTCCCATGCGCCTGCCGCCGCTGCGTGAGCGCGCGGAGGACGTGTCCGACCTTGTGCGCCACTTCCTGCGCAAGGCAGAAGAGGAGGGGCTGCCCGCCAAGCATCTCGACGGCGAGGCGCTCGATCTGCTCAAGCATTATCGCTGGCCAGGAAACGTGCGCGAACTCGAAAATCTGATCCGTCGTCTGGCGGTTCTGCATTCCGGCGACACGATCCCCGCGAGCGCGATCGCAAGTGAGTTGAGGGAGCCTGCCCGCCCCAGCGATACCGCGCAGGGTGAAGAGCCCGCCACACTCGGCGCGGCAGTCGAGCGACATCTGACGACCTACTTCCTCGCCCAGGGCGACAAACTCCCGCCGCCTGGCCTGTACGACCGCATCCTGCAGGAAATCGAACGGCCGCTGCTGTCCATCTGTCTTGGCGCCACCCGGGGAAACCAGATCCGGGCGGCCCACCTGTTGGGTTTGAACCGAAATACCCTGCGCAAGAAAATCCGCGATCTGGGGCTGGAAGTCATAAAAGGCCTGCGGGCGGACTAGCGAGTACCGCTAACTCTGTTGTCGAAATGCACCGCAGCTTTCTTGCAACAGGCTGTGGCTTCGTTACACTGCGCTCGATTGTTGAACCGGCAAAGGAATTTAGCCGGTCCTTCGCTCGCCAACGGACATCGATGGCCACAACGAACGTAGCTGACGCGCCGAACGGTGGCCTGCTCGATTGGGTGCGGGCGATTTCCCGTCCATCGCTGCTCGCGCTCGGCGTGGGCGTTCTGGCAGTTCTGTCCGGAACCATCACGTATGCGATGGTCACGGGCCTGGTTCCCTACCGGCCGACACCGGCCAGCCTCGTCACGCTTCTCCTCATCAATCTGACGCTTGGCCTTTCTCTGGGAGGCCTGATTGCCTGGCGACTAGCGCGGCTCTGGAGGGCGCGACGCTCCGGTCTGGCCGGAGCACGGCTGCATGTGCGCCTGGTTGGGATGTTCAGCCTGATCGCTGTCGTGCCCGCCATCCTCGTTGCGCTGTTCGCGGCGGTGACGCTCAACCTCGGCATCGAGGCTTGGTTCTCCGCTCGCGTGAAGACGGCTCTCGGCAGCGCCGTCAACGTCGCGCAAAACTATGTCCGCGAACATGAGCGCGGCATCACGCTCGATGCCGGCGAAATCGCCGAGGGGCTGGAACACGATCCGACGCTGTTCGACGCCCAGAATCACGTCCGCATCGGTCCGATGTTCGAAAAGCTGGCGATCATGACCAAGGACCGCGGGCTGCAGGCGTCCTTCATGATCGACAGCCACGGCAATGTCCTGGGCAGCAGCAAGCTGCAATTGATGGCCGACCCTACGCCGCCCAAGCCCAGTGACATCGCACAGGCGGCGCAGGGCGCGATCGTGGTCGACGGCGACTATGAAACGGGGCAGGTGCGCGCGCTGATCCATATGCAGGCGCTGAACGACGCCTATCTGCTTGTCGTGCGCGTGGTCGATCCCGCCGTGCTGAACTACTACCGACGCACCAGGGAGGCGGTGAGCGAATATAACCGGCTCGACCAGAACCGCTCCGAAGTGCAGCTGATTTTCGCGGCGCTCTATGTGGTCGTGTCCCTGGTCATTTTGCTATCCGCAATTTGGCTAGGACTGTGGGCCGCCAACCGGCTGGTTCGGCCGATCTCGAGTCTGATCGGCGCGGCGGAGCGTGTTTCCGAGGGCGACCTCAAGGCGCAGGTCGAAGTCGAACGAGATGACGATGAAGTCGGATTGCTGGGCCGCGCCTTCAACCGCATGACCGGCCAACTCGATGCACAGCGCACCGCGCTGGTTTCCGCCAATCGACAGAACGACGAACGCCGGCGATTCACCGAAGCGGTGCTTGCTGGCGTCAGCGCCGGCGTGATCGGCATGGACCATGATGGCCTGATCACCATCGTCAATCGCGCCGCCGCACGTCTCCTCAACGCCGCGCCGGAACAAATCGAAGGCCGGCATTACTCCGAAGCAGTGCCGGAGATGGCGGTTCTCATCCAGCGCGCAATTTCCGAGCCTGTCGGCCGGGCAGGCGGGGAGGTGACCGTCAAGCGTGCCACGACCTCGCGCTCGCTCAGCGTGCAGGTCTCCAGCGAACGCGGCGCCGATGGCAGCGGCTTCGTGGCGACGTTCGATGACATCACCGACCTTGTCTCGGCACAGCGCACCGCTGCCTGGGCCGACATCGCACGACGCATCGCGCACGAGATCAAGAATCCGCTGACTCCAATCCAACTTTCGGCCGAGCGCCTGAAGCGTAAATATGCCGGCGAGATCTCGACCGATCCCGAAGTCTTCGCGCAATGCACCGATACGATCATCCGCCAGGTCGGCGACATCGGCCGCATGGTCGACGAGTTCTCATCCTTCGCGCGCATGCCGACGCCCGTCATGCGTCGCGAGAATGCGCAGGAACTCATTCAGCAGGCCGTATTCTTGCAACGCGTTGCCTATCCGCAGATCGCGTTCGAGACGCGCATACCGAAGGAGCCCGCCTATCTGGAATGCGACGGCCGCCTGGTTGCGCAAGCCCTGACGAACGTCTTGAAGAATGCCGGTGAATCGATCGGCGCGCGTCTGGCCAGGGGCGACGAAGCGCCCGGCCGCATCGCGATCGCGCTCGAGACTGCCGACAATACGGTAATTTTCCGCGTGACTGACAATGGCGTCGGACTGCCGCACGAACATCGTGACCGGCTGACGGAGCCCTATGTCACGACGCGCGTAAAGGGGACGGGATTGGGCTTGGCGATCGTACGCAAGGTCATGGAAGACCATGGCGGCGAGATCGCCCTGAAGGATGCCGGCGAAGATCGGCAGGGTGCGGAGGTCGTGCTGACCTTTCCTCCGCGACAAAAAAGTGTGAAGGAAAAAGGACCTGGGGATGAGCAAGAACGGATTGCAGATCGCGTCTGAAATCCTGATCGTCGACGACGAGGAGGATATCCGTGACCTGATCGCAGGCATTCTGCGCGATGAGGGTTTCGAGACGCGGGTGGCGGGTGACAGCGACGGCGCGCTGGGCGCCGTGCGTCAACGCCGTCCGCAACTTGTGGTGCTGGACATCTGGCTGCAGGGCAGCAAGCTCGACGGCATCCAGGTCCTGGACACCCTGAAGCGAGAACAGCCGGACCTGCCGATCGTCATGATCTCTGGCCATGGCAGCATCGAAACCGCGGTCGCATCGATCAAGAAGGGCGCCTACGACTTCATCGAAAAACCTTTCAAGGCGGACCGGCTGATCCACGTCGTCGGGCGGGCGCTCGAAGCCTCTCGTTTGCGGCGCGAAGTGCAGGAACTCAAGCTCAGGGCCGGCGACGATTCCGAAATGGTCGGCAATTCGTCGGCGGTATCGCAGCTGCGCCAGGCCATCGAGAAGATCGCGCCGACCAACAGCCGCGTGTTCGTTTCGGGACCGTCAGGCTCGGGCAAGGAAGTCGCAGCGCGCCTCATTCACGCGCGGTCCAGGCGGGCGGGGAACGCCTTTGTCGCGATCAATTGCGCGACCATGGCGCCCTCGCGGATCGAGAGCGAGCTGTTCGGAACCGAGGAGAGCGAAGGTCCGCGCAAGACCGGCCTGTTTGAACTGGCCCATAACGGCACGCTCTATCTCGATGAAGTCGCCGACATGCCGCTGGAAACGCAGGGCAAGATCCTGCGCGTTCTGGTCGATCAAACCTTCACCCGTGTCGGCGGCACGACGCGCGTGCAAGTCGATGCCCGCGTGATCTGTTCAACCACGCGTGATCTGCGCGCCGAAATCGCGGCCGGTACGTTCCGCGAGGACCTCTACCATCGTCTCAATGTCGTGCCGGTGCGGGTGCCGTCGCTGGCGGAGCGCCGCGACGATATCCCCTTGCTGGTTTCTCACTTCATGACGCGGCTGTCCGCAACCTCGGGACTTGCCGTGCGCGACGTCGGCGACGATGCAATGGCGGTGCTGCAGGCCCATAGCTGGCCGGGCAATGTCCGCCAGTTGCGAAACATCGTGGAGCGTCTGCTCATCCTTGCGAGCGACGATGCGGCACAGGCGATCTCCGCCGATCTCATTCCGTCCGATCTTGGTTCGACTTCGCCTTGGGGCGGATCGGGGCGCGGCGACCTGGTGATCTCGATGCCATTGCGCGAAGCGCGCGAGATCTTCGAGCGCGACTATCTGGTGGCGCAGATCAACCGGTTTGGCGGCAACATTTCGCGCACCGCCGCTTTCATCGGCATGGAGCGCTCGGCATTGCATCGCAAGCTGAAGTCGCTCGGAGTCGGGCCGACCGGACGCGAGCAGGGATTCAATGCCTGAGCCGTCCGTAAGCCATGGCTGGAACGGCCGCGCACCGGCCGGACGCGTCGCCTATGTCGATGGCAGATACATTCCCCACGGGCGCGCCGCGGTTCACATCGAGGATCGCGGACTGCAGTTCGGCGACGCAATCTATGAGGTGTGCGGCATCGTCGCCGGCGGGTTGAGAGACGAGGACGAGCATCTCGACCGCTTGGCGCGTTCGCTGGGCGAGATCGGCATCGCGATGCCGATGCCGCGAAATGTCTTGCGGCTAGTGATGCGCGAACTCGTCCGCCGCAACCGCATCCGGACCGGACTGCTCTATCTGCAGGTCACGAGAGGCGCCGCACGCCGCGATCATCCCATTCCAAATCCTGCCTCGCGCCCCACATTGATCCTGACGGTGCGCGAGATGGACGCAGCAGCGCTGGAACGGCGGCGCGACGAGGGCATTGCCGTCGTCACCAGGCCCGACGAGCGTTGGGCGCGCTGCGACATCAAGACCACGCAATTGCTGCCCAATCTTTTGGCGAAGACGTCGGCAAGGAAGGCGGGCGCCTACGAAGCCTGGCTGGTGGACGAGGATGGCTTCGTCACCGAAGGCACCTCAACCAATGCCTGGATCGTTGACACCGCAGGCCGGCTGACAACGAGAAACCTCAGCCACGAAATCCTTCCCGGCGTGACGCGCCGGGTCATTCTCGAGGCAGCCGCCGAGGCACAATTGCCCGTTTCAGAGCATCGCTTCACGCCATCCGATGCGCTGGCGGCGCGCGAAGCCTTCATCTCGTCGGCGACGGGTGTCGTGCCGGTGACGTCCATCGACGGCAAGACGATCGGTGAGGGGCGCCCCGGTCCGGTGACCCGCCGGGTTCAGGAGCTTTATGCACATCGCTCTGCGTCGAGCGCATCGGAAGTATCGCGCTAGGCCCTTTCGCAAATGCAGCAACGCAGACTATGCTGTCCCTAGTGCTTCGCAGGGGCGCGCGGCACAACTAACGGGATTCCCCGATGAGCGAAAAACAACAAAATCTGCAAGACACGTTTCTCAATGCAGTCCGCAAAAGCAAATCGGCCGTTACCATCTTTCTGGTGAACGGTGTCAAGCTTCAGGGGAACATCACGTGGTTCGACAATTTCTGCGTTCTTCTGCGCCGGGACGGGCAGGCACAGCTCGTCTACAAGCACGCGATCTCGACCGTCATGCCGCTGGGACCGATCCAGCTGCAGGACGAGACGCCGGCAGCAGCGGCGGAGACCGTCTAAAGAAAAAACCTCGCGGGCATGACGGCGCGGGCGATTCGACGCGTACGGCCGTGGTCGTGCATGTGGAGCCCAAGGCGCGTGCGGCCGGCGCGCGCATTGACCGCGATGCGCAGATGCGCC
>JANYBR010000043.1 GCA_025360685.1 Pseudomonadota bacterium | reverse complement strand
CTGCACCGTTCCCGGCGCGTAATCCGCCTTGATCTCGGCGCGGTCGACGATGAAGTCAAGCCGGTTCACCGATTCATTGTGCTCGCGCACGAAGTCGAAGCTCTTGGTCGAGCCGGCATGGTTGTTGAACTGCACGCAGGGGCTGATCACGTCGAGCACCGCCGAGCCTTGATGCGCGATAGCCGCTTTGAGCAGGGGCACAAGCTGTTTCTTGTCGCCGGAAAAGCTGCGCGCCACGAAGGTCGCGCCGAGCACCAGCGCGAGGTTGACCAGGTCGATCGGGTTGTCGCTGTTGGTGCCGCCGGCCTTGGATTTGGAGCCCTTGTCGGCTGTGGCGGAGAACTGGCCCTTGGTCAGGCCGTAGACACCGTTGTTCTCGCAGATATAGACCATGTTAACGCCGCGCCGTACGCAATGGGCGAACTGGCCAAGGCCGATGGAAGCGCTGTCGCCGTCGCCCGACACGCCCAGATAGATGAGTTCTCGATTGGCGAGGTTGGCGCCGGTCAGAACGCTGGGCATGCGGCCATGCACAGAATTGAAACCGTGCGCGTTGCCGAGGAAATAGTCCGGCGTCTTGGACGAGCAGCCGATGCCCGACATCTTGGCGACGCGATAGGGCTCGATGTTCATTTCGTACGCCGCCTGGATCAGTGCTGCGCTAATCGAGTCGTGGCCGCAGCCGGCGCACAGGGTCGAGATCGAGCCTTCATAGTCGCGATGAGTGAAGCCCAGCTTGTTCGGAACAAGACCCGGATGATGCAGCTTCGGCTTGGCGATGTAGGTCATTATGGTTCTCGATCGGCAGCTGTTATTCGGCAGCGTGCGGCCCTTGGGGCCGGTGATCTTCGCGCCAAACCTGGAAGGAGACGTACAGTCCGATCAAAAGAAGCGGTGGCGACATGATAAATACTGCAAACGAAGTGGGGTCCAGTCCGTTCGCCCACGAAAGAAAAGTGTTAAGCCAGCTCACGGTTTCTCTCCTTTCGGCGCAATGTAGATCGCCACGCTCTGGATCGCTAGCGCAAACGCGAAGCCCGAAATTCGCACCGGTGTTAGGGGCTCCGGTGTGCTTGCGAAAAAAGGCTGCAGCAGAGAGACGCCAGCAATCGCATAACCATATGTCGTGAGAATGCCGCCGACCAGCGTCAGTCTCGCACGGCGAGATGCTTCCTGGTCGGTGCTCGTTGACGCGGTCATTCTGCCGCTTCCTTGGCCTTGGGCTTGCTGGCGTTGATGCGCTCGGCGATCGCCAATGTGATGAACCGCGCCGTGATCGGCGTGCCGTCATAGTGAAGGATGGAAATGAAGCGCGCCGGATCGATGCCGCATTCGTTTACCATCAGCTTCTGCAGTTGCGCGTCGCGGTTCTGCTCGACCACAAATACCTGGTCGTGCGCGTTGACAAATTCGAGCACGTCTTCGCTGAACGGGAAGGCGCGTATGCGCAAGGTGTTCACATGCACGCCCTGCTTTTCGAGCGCTGCCAGCGCCTCGTCCATCGCGGGCGTGGTCGAGCCGTAATAGATCGCGCCGAACCTGGTCTTTTCCTTGCCGTCGCGGCGCACGGGCTTTGGCACCAGAGACTTGGCGGTTTCGAACTTGCGCAGCAGGCGCTGCATGTTGTCGACATAGACCGAACCCTCTTCGCTGTATTTCGCGAAGCGGTCGCGGCTGGAGCCGCGCGTGAAATAGGAGCCCTTGCTCGGATGCGTGGCGGGCAAGGTGCGATAGGGAATGGCATCGCCGTCGACATCGAGATAGCGGCCGAACAATTTGCCTTCGTCCAGCTCCGCGGCGGTCATGATCTTGCCGCGGTCGTACTTGCGGGCGTCGTCCCAGACGAGCGGATTGCACAGCCAGTCGTTCATGCCGATGTCGAGGTCGAGCATCACGAACACCGGCGTTTGCAGGCGCTCGGCGAGGTCGAACGATTGCGCCGCGAATTCGAACGCCTCGTGCGGATCTTCCGGGAACAACATCACATGCTTGGTGTCGCCATGGCTGGCATAGGCGGTCAGCAGGATGTCCGATTGCTGCGTGCGTGTGGGCATGCCGGTCGATGGCCCGCCGCGCTGGATGTCGAACACCACGGCCGGAATTTCGGCGAAGTAGGCGAGGCCGAAGAACTCCTGCATCAGCGAGATGCCCGGACCCGAAGTAGCGGTGAAAGCCCGCGCGCCGTTCCAGCCCGCGCCGATCACCATGCCGATGGCGGCAATCTCATCCTCGGCCTGCACGATGGCGAAGTTGTTCTTCTTGGTCGTCGGATCGACGCGAAACTTGCGGCAGTGCGCGGTGAAGGCTTCCGCCAGCGAAGTCGATGGCGTGATCGGATACCAGGCGCACACGGTCGCGCCGCCATAAACCGCGCCGAGGCCGGCCGCGTCGTTGCCCTGGATGAAGATGCGCTCGCCGACCAGGTTGGCACGCTCGACCGTCAGCTTGCACTTGCCGGCCAGGTTCTTGGCGGCAAAGTCGTAGCCAAGCTTCATCGCCGCATAGTTCAGGCGGATCAGCTTTTCCTTGCCCTTGAACTGCTCGGCGATCAGGCCTTCGACGGTGTCCAGTTCCATCGACAGAAGTTGGACGATTGCGCCCAGATAGATGATGTTCTTCAGCAGCTGCCGCTCGCGCGGGATCGTGCCTTCCAAGGTATTGGAAAGTTCCGTCAGCGGCACACCGAGCAGATGAATGTCGCTGCGCAGCTTCTGCTTGGTGATCGGCTTGGTGGAATCGTAGAACAGATATCCGCCGGGTTCGAGGGATTCGACATCCTTGTCCCAGGTCTGCGGATTGAACGCCGCCATCAGGTCGACGCCGCCGCGACGCCCGAGCCAGCCATGGCCCGACACTCGTACTTCGTACCAGGTCGGCAGGCCCTGGATGTTCGACGGGAAAATGTTGCGCGAGCATAGCGGCACGCCCATGCGCAGCACCGCGCGCGCGAACAGCTCGTTGGCGCTCGCGCTGCCCGAACCGTTGACGTTGGCGAACTTGACGACGAAATCGTTGGTGGCGCTTAGCGGCTGCATGAGCCCGCCTTCGCCGGTTCGAGATAGAACTTCTTCATGTCCCAGGCGCCGGTCGGGCAGCGTTCGGCGCACAGGCCGCAATGCAGGCAGACGTCCTCGTCCTTGACCATGATGCGGCCGGTCTTGAGATAGTCGGAGACATACAGATCCTGCGTCGGATTTTTGGCGGGCGCCGTCAGTTCCAGCCGCAGCTTCGGTTCGAGATCGTTCCCGGTGAACGTGATACAGTCGACCGGACAGATGTCGACGCAGGCATCGCACTC
>JANYBR010000040.1 GCA_025360685.1 Pseudomonadota bacterium | reverse complement strand
CGCGCATGCGCAGGATGTCGCGCTTGACCGAGCGGATTTTATAGAGGCCGATGCCCTTCGATTTCAGCAGGTCGAACTCGCGCTCGAACTGCTCTTTGGCGTCGCAGCAGCCGCCGCTGCCGTAAATCTCGATACTTTGCGCTTTCGCGCCGCCAAGCCGTTCATAGACGGGGACGCCAAGAGTCTTCGCCCCGGCGTCCTGCAGCGCGATCTCGAACGCGCTGATGACGTGCCGCGCCGCGCCCTGCAGCGACCAATAGTCGCAAACACTGCGCAGGCGCCGGACAAGCTCGGGAATGTCGGAGCCGTCGAGGCCGATGGCGTGGGGGCGGCAAAGATCGACGATGGACTGAAAGACCAGCGGCGCGAAGACGGCGAGATACCCTTCGCCTAGCCCAGTGACGCCGTTGTCGAGCGTCAGCTCCACCATGCCGATCGTGCGCTTGGCGCCGTTGGGAAAGCATTCCTTGATCTCCGGATCGTCCGGGTCGGCGTAAGGCGAGCTCAGCAGCACGCAGCGCACGGATTGGATTTTTGCCATCAATAGCCTCGCGAAAGGTCGATCAGGCCGACGAGCTTTTCGCCGCGGCGGTAGCGCGACAGGTTCTCGATGAACCGTGTGAGCTTGCGGTCGACCTCATCGTGGCTGCCCCCGCCGGTGTGCTGGGTCAAGATCAGGTTCGGCGTGCGCCAGAAGCGATGATCGGGCGGCAGCGGCTCCTCGCGCGTCACATCGATCACGGCGCCGCCGAGGCGCCCCGACTGCAATTCGTCGGCGAGCGCATCCTCGTCGATGAGCGAGCCACGGCCAAAATTGGCAATAATCGCGCCAGACTTGAGCGTTGCGAGGCGGCGCCGGTCGAACACGTTGCGCGTGCCCGGCGTGTCCGGGACAACGGCGATCACGAGGTCCGCGTTCGGCAACGCGCTTTCGAGCGCGCCGGACTCGCGCGTGATCGTGGTCAGCCGGCAGCCGAATGACGCGAGAAGTTCGGCGACGCGTTTGTTGATCGCGCCGAACCCGAAAAGGACGACGTCCGCGCCGGCAAGCGTCTTCAGGCGCGTACGCAGAGTTTCTCCGTCCCAATGGTGGCGTTGACGGTCGAGCACCAGGCGGTCGACGCCGCGGAGCAGTGCAAGCACGCCGGCGAGGATGGATTCCGCGACCGGCTCGGCAAAGAACCCGGCAAGATTGGTGATGCGCAAGTGTCCACCGAGCTTGCTCCAATTGAGCGCCAGATATTCGCCGAAACCGACCGATTCGAGCTGCAGCCAGCGCAGCGAAGAATTTTCCGCCACCCAGGCGGCGGCCGGATTGCCAAGCGCGACTTCGCACGTATCGAAGCGCTCGCGCGCTTCCGCTTCATTGCTACAATCCGTGGCCTTGACGAGGAAGTCGCCGCCGAGCGCTTCTTTCAGCCTTGCGGCCTGCTCCGGCGTCAGTTCGAGCGTGGTGAAGGCGCGCATCATGTTTCGAGCAGCCTCTGCGAGATGTGCCAAGGGATAAGCAGACGTTCGGCGAGCGTGATCGCGCCGAACAATGCGAGGCCGATGGCGGTCAGGAAAAATATTCCGGCGAAAGCGAGTTCTGGTCGCATGTTGCCGGTGGTGATCTGGATGTAGAAGCCGAGCCCCTGGTCCGAGCCAATGAATTCCGCGATCGCGGCGCCGACAGTGGCGTTCAGTCCGGCGTATTTGAAGCCGACGAAGCATTGCGGCATCGCGGCGGGCAATCGGATTCTTACGAACGTCCGCCACACGCCGGCGCCCGTTGAACGGCTGAAGCGCGTCAGTTCCTCACTGAGCGAACTGAAGGCAAGAATGGCGTTCAGCACGATGGGGAAGAAGCAGACCATGAAGACGATGATGACCTTTGGCAGCAGGCCGAAGCCGAGCCAGGAGATGAAGATCGGCGCGAAGGCGATTTTCGGCACCATCTCGATCATGACGAAGAACGGATAGATGGTGCGCTTAAGGATCGAGGAGAACGCGATGGCGAGCCCGAGCGGCAGGGCGATGCTGACGGCGATCACGTAGCCGATCAAGGTTTCGAGGCCCGTTACGCCGGTGTAGTTGATAAGCCGCGGCAGGTCGGCCGACGCTTTGGTGACAATCAGCGAGGGCGGCGCGAGAATGTACTGCGGCACGTGAAAGAGGTGGACGGAGGCCTCCCACACCGCAAAGAAGCCGACAAAAAACGCGACGGCCATCCAGGATTTTGCGAGCCAGTGCAGCAGGCCACCTTCAGCCAGCGCCCTGCCGGACTCAGAGG
>JANYBR010000031.1 GCA_025360685.1 Pseudomonadota bacterium | reverse complement strand
CGATATTTCATGTACGCGTTGTAAACGCTGATAACAGCGGAGACATTGATGATGTCGGTGAAACTGAAGTTGCACAGGCTCGGACGGACGTATGCGGCGCCTATTCCTGAATCAGTGCGGGTCGGGGACTTTATCTATACGTCCTCAATTTACCCGGTCGACGAGTGCGGCCACGCCATTACCGTCGACGAGCGCTTGGGCGCGGTGGGCCCACCACTTATTTCGGCTCAGACCCGGCATTGTCTCGAATCGTTGAAACGCATCCTCGAGGCGCAACAAAGCTCGCTCGACAGGGTGCTGAAAGCCGACGTGCATTTGGCAGATGCGTCGGATTTCTACGAGTTCAAGCTGGTGTGGCGCGAATATTTTCCGATCGACCCGCCGGCGCGCGCTACGATGGAAGTCGGCCAGTGCTTTCCCATCCCGCACGTGAGATTGAATCTCGACGTCGTTGCGCTTGCCGGAGATTCAACCTTCAAACGGCAAGTGCTTCGTGATCCGTCCGGCCCCGACCCGCTGGAGGCCGAATGGGCGTCAGCGGCGGTACACGCAGGCCACTTCGTGTTCTGCTCTGCGTTTACGGCGAGCGATTTTAAATCGGGCCTCGCGGTCGGTAAGCTGCCGGCGTATCCGAACTATGGAAACGATGCCGAGATGCAGGCCGAATATGTTTACACGAGGCTTGATCGCGTGCTTGCGACGGCCGGGACTTCGCTTGCGAGCGCAGTGGAAAAGCGCCTTTACGAGCCGGACCTCCTGACCTTTCACGACGTCGACAAGGTCGGTATCCGCTATATGCCGATGCCTCCGCCCCGCTCCTCGATAGGCGTCAAAGGCCTTATCGTCCCCGGCGCCCACTTTGTTGCCAGCCTTACCGTGCTCGTCCCCGACGAGAACCACACCAAGGAAGGTTCGCGCAAAGGCATAAATTGGCATCCGTCCAAAAAGGTCAATTTCACGCCGACGATCAAGGCCGGTCAGTGGCGTTTCTTTGCCGGGAATTTTTCATCGCCCGATTTTATGGGGGTCGTGGCCGCTCCAGCCGGGCTGCCCTATCACCTGTCTGACATCGAAGTGCAGACCCGCTGCACCATGGAGCTGTTGAGGGAGCAGATGGAAGCCAATGAGACGGACTGGGCGCACTGCCACCATGTCCGTGTGTTTCTTCTCGACGTGCAGCGGAACTATCGGGGGTTTATCCGAGTCTGGCGCGAGTACTTCCCAAATCCTGACCAGACTCCAACGCTTTGCTTGGTCCCGGCCACCGCGCTCATGTACCCCGGCCCGATCGTCGAAATTAATCCGACATGCGTTGCTCGATGAGCCATTTGCTTGGTCATCACGCCATCAGGAGCATTTAAGTGAACGAATTCACCATTGGTGACGTGCGGGTTCATCGCGTCGAGGAAATGCTCGGACCAGCAGCCCCTGCGAAGGACTTTTTCCGCGAGTACTCGGAAGAAGAATTTAAGCGCCACGAGCATTGGCTCGCGCCAAACTTCTACGATCCGGGAAGCGGCAAGCTCGTGACCAGCGTCCACTCTTGGCTGGTGCGAACCGGCCGACATCTGGTATTGATCGACTGCTGCAGCGGAAATCACAAGCCGCGACCCGGAATGGCGCGATACGACATGCTGAACACGGCATATCTCGATCGTCTCAAGGCGTCGGGAGCCACGCCGGAAGACATCGACTATGTGATGTGCACGCACCTCCATGTCGACCACGTTGGGTGGAACACGCGACTGGCCAGCGGCCGCTGGGTTCCGACCTTCCCCAATGCGAAATACATCTTCTCACGCCAAGAGCATGACTTCTGGTGTGACATGGCCAAAGAAGAAGCGACGCAACAGGCGCTCAAGAATGTCTATAACGATAGTGTTCTGCCCGTGGTGGAGACCGGTAGAGCGGTCTTGTTCGAAGACACCTACGGCCTCGACGACTGCTTGACTGTGCTGCCGGCGCCGGGCCACACACCGGGTCATGTCCGTATCGATCTGAAGTCGCAGGACCAAAGCGCGGTGTTCTGCGGCGACGTCCTTCATAGTCCATTGCAGATCGTCCTTCCCCACTGGAACTCTGTATTCTGCTCGAACCCGGGGCAAGCCGCTCAAACGCGGCGCGACGTTCTCTCGCATTGTGCGGAAACCGACGCCCTGCTGATGCCCATACATTTCGGGATTCCCTACGTCGCGCACATCCGCTCCGTCACTTCCGGATTTGAGATGGATTTCACGCGTACCCATCGTTGATCAGACGTTACCGCGCGCGCGAAAGACGACGCGCGTAAGCCGAAAATGTCTGTTCAATGAAGCTTTTGGAATGAAGCATCGCCGCTCCGCCGGCCGTCTCCTGTTTTTGTGCGGCTGCACATTTGAATCCCAGACCGGCTGCCTGCACCTGAATCACGACACCCACATCCTGCCACGGTTATCTTTAATGGAATATTCTGGCCGTCAACAATGACCATTAATATGTAACCGCTCGGCAACGTTGCGAACACCCGCTGGGCGGGGCTTGTTGATAGCTCAACGATAGAGCTGCCGCCGCATTCATTAGAAGTTGCATCTCGCACCAAGCGAGGTCGCGGGCCAACCTGATCAAACGACCGAGCCTCAGACCGTCTGCACAAAGCTCCGATCGGACGTCACCTTGAACCCGCCGTGCGGTCAAGCGCGGACCAGCCAAGCCAAGCGCCGCCATCTGCACCGAGAATTTGTCCGTTTATCCACGCCGCGTCGGTGGATGCGAGCAACGCCACTGCGTTGGCGATGTCGTCAGGCTTACCCAGGCGACCGAAAGGCGTGGCGGCCGGTGCAGTATCGCGAGATTGCTTCGATACCATGCTGGTGTCTGTCGGGCCTGGCGCAACGGCGTTGACCGATATCCTTCGTGCACCAAGCTCCCGCGCGAGAATTTTCACGAACTGCTCTACAGCGGCTTTGCTCGCGGCGTAAAGCGCAATTCCCGATCTTGGCTGAATCGTAAAGTTGGTTGAAATCGCGATGATCCTTCCGCCGTCACGGACGCGCCGCGCCGCCTCGCGCAAAACGAAAAACGTGCCACGCGCGTTTACTGAAAAAATATGCTCGAAGTCTTCATCTGTCGTATCTACGACAAGCTTGTTCATGTTTACACCGGCATTCGCGACAACGATATCTGGTTGGCCAACCTGCTTTTCCAAGCTTGCAAAAACGTCGCGGACTGATTTGGAGTTGCGGACATCCCCCTCGATTGCGACCGCTTTGCCACCCGCCGATGTGATCGACTGAACGACATCGTCGGCCTTGTCGCGGTCGGCGATGAAGTTGACGGCAACCGTTGCACCATCGCGCGCAAGCCGCTCTGCGATTGCGCGCCCAATCCCCTGAGACGCTCCGGTAACAACCGCGACTTTACCTCTAAGATTGTCCATCTATAAATTTCCCGGCGTTGTTTATGACATTGTGTGGCGATCAGCGGTCCACCCGCTGCGCACACGCAATTAGAAGACCTCTCTATGACCACCATGGTACCTCGGGAACTCCGTACGACACACTTGGGAGGAAGGCAATGAGGCGGCGAAAGCGCAGCAGGATCACGACGATGAAGGCGTCAGATACGCAGGCTGCGATGATCCTGCACCTGCGAAAGCTCGTGGAGAGCATGCTGCGTCGTAGGATGAGCGTCTCGAGATGCGGTTCACCAGTTGAGACATTAGACCCTGCATTGAACCCGCTTGTGATGAAGCTTTATGACTACGGCCGCCAGGCGATCAGGCCGGACTTCCTTGGATGGACCTTCGCAACGCGTCGTTTCTGCTCAAGGACCCCTCAACAGCCCGCTCCGCGGCATTCGCACAAGGCGTGGCAGCCGCTTCTTTACGAACGTCGTGCCGCCACAGGGCCGGCTTTCTTTGAGAGGATGCGATGAGCAGACCTTCGGAGTTGTCACCTCCTCTCAGAAGGTCGCGGTAGCCGACTTTGCGACTGATCGTACAAATCGTCGTGACCTGAGTCCGTTTCTTCGAGCCAATCATTCCTGGGAAATGGCTCGGGATGGGTGAAGGGTCTTCCTTCGAAAAACTGGTCCAAGGATAATTTCAGAGCCAGATGCTACGGCGGTTCTATGAAGGAGAACCGCGATGAGGAAAACCCGTTTTTCAGCCGAGCAAATCAGCACGGCTCTGCGTCAAGTCGAATCGGGCGCGCCAGTAGCCGAAGTCACGCGCAAGCTAGGCGTGAGCGAGAAGACCTATTACCTTCGGAAGAAACAGTACGCACATCTGCTGACGAACGAGCTGCGTGAACTCCGGCAATTGCGCGACGAGAACGCCAAGCTCAAGCGTCTGGTCGCCGATCTCACATTGGACAAGGTGATGCTGCAGGAGGTGCTCGCAAAAAAAGACTGACGGCAACGAGCAAGCGCGCCGTGGTCCAGCAACTCGCGGCCAAATTCGCACGCGCAGAGCGCAGGGCGCGCCGGTTGCTGGGGCTGGGTCGCTCGACCTGCCCATATGAGTCCAAACGGCGGGACGACATGGTATTGCGGCAAAAGATACGGGCCATCGCTCAGGCGCGACCGCGGTTCGGCTACCGTCGAATTTTGGTCATGCTGAAGCGCGAAGCCTGCGTATCGGCAGCGAGCGTCTGCGGCGCCTGTACTGCGAGGAGGAGGGCCTCAGCTTGCGCATGCGGCCCAAGCGACGCCGCAAGCTGGCCAGCTACCTGCGGATCGTTGCCCCGCCGCCGCAATGTCCGCACGAACGTTGGAGCATGGACTTTATGGTCGATAGCTTCATGGATGGGCGACGGTTTCGGGTGCTGACCGTAGTCGATATCTACAGTCGCCACAGCCCAATCATCGAGGCTGACCTCTCTCTCAACGGGGCCAAGGTCGTCGCGGCTCTCGAGCGTGCTGCGAAGCACTTTGGTTACCCGAGCGTCATGCAGGTCGACAACGGCACCTAGTTCCAGTCGAAGGTTCTCGACGCGTGGGCCTTCGAGCATGACGTCAAACTCGACTTCATACGGCCCGGCAAGCCCGTGGACAACTGCTTCATTGAGTCATTTAATGCACGGTTGAGAGATGAATGCTTCAACGCCAGTATCTTCACCTCGCTGGCCTACGCCCGGCGCATCGCC
>JANYBR010000001.1 GCA_025360685.1 Pseudomonadota bacterium | reverse complement strand
GAAATCGTTGACGATTCGAGGCGCCCAACTGGATGCGAATCGATCGCGCCAGACCGGTGTCACCATTTCGGCCAACTCCTTCTGCCAGCGAGCAGCCCAAGTTTGTGCCATACGCCGACTGTGGGTCAGAATCAGGATGCGGGCGCGTGGACGGGCGGCCAGCGTTGCGAAGGCACTGTCGCCCGAGCTGCGCAATCGTTTTGAGGTCGAATTAAAGGCAGTTGCGGCGGATGCATTCATCTTTGGTGCGAACGCGCCGCGACTTGCTAATACGTCCAACTTCGCGTTGCCAGGCGTCGCCGCCGAGACTGCCGTCATGGCGCTCGATCTGGACGGCGTGATGGTCAGTTCCGGCTCGGCCTGTTCGTCGGGGAAGGTGCGCCCGTCGCATGTTTTGCGCGCCATGGGCGTGTCCGAGGCACTCGCGGCCAACGCGCTTCGAGTGAGTTTCGGCTGGAATTCGACCGATGCCGATGTCGACGCCGCGCTTGCTTCCATCTCCCATCTTCAGTCGCGCGTGAAAGCGCGCGCGGCGGCGTGAGCACATCCATGTCTTCAGCAGCCCGCGAAACCAAAAAGCAGGTCGCCGAGATCGGCGAGAAGTACAAATACGGCTTCGTCACCGACATCGAGATGGAGCGCGCGCCCAGGGGTCTGACGCAAGACACGGTGCGCTACATCTCGGCCAAGAAGGGCGAACCGCAATGGATGCTGGATTGGCGGCTTGGCGCGTTCGAACGCTGGCAGCAGATGAAGGAGCCCAACTGGGCGCGGGTGCACTACCAGAAGATCGACTACCAGAACGCTTATTACTACGCGGCGCCGAAGAACACGCCGCTGAAGCAGAGCCTCGACGAAGTCGATCCCAAGCTGCTGGAAACCTACAAGAAGCTCGGCATCCCGCTGCACGAGCAGATGGCACTGGCCGGTGTCGCGGTCGATGCGGTGTTCGACTCGGTGTCGGTGGCAACCACGTTCAAAGCAAAACTGAACGAAGCCGGCGTGATCTTCTGCCCGATCTCCGAAGCCATTCGCGACCATTCGGACCTGGTGAAGAAATATCTCGGCACCGTCGTGCCGGTCACCGACAATTTCTTCGCGACCTTGAATTCGGCGGTGTTCTCCGACGGTACGTTCGTCTATGTGCCCAAGGGCGTGCGCTGCCCGATGGAGCTGTCGACCTATTTCCGGATCAATGCCAGCGAAACGGGTCAGTTCGAGCGCACGCTGATCATCGCCGATGTGGGCTCGTATGTCAGCTATCTCGAAGGCTGCACCGCGCCAAAGCGGGACGAGAACCAGCTGCACGCTGCCGTGGTCGAACTCGTCGCTCTGGAAGGCGCGGAGATAAAATACTCGACGGTACAGAACTGGTATCCCGGCGATGAGAACGGTCTCGGCGGCATCTACAATTTCGTCACCAAGCGCGGCGATTGCCGCGGCGACCGTTCGAAGATTTCCTGGACACAGGTGGAAACCGGTTCGGCGATAACCTGGAAATATCCCAGCTGCATCCTGCGCGGCGACGATACGGTCGGCGAATTCTATTCCATCGCCATCGCCAACAATTTCCAGCAGGCCGACACCGGCACCAAGATGATCCATCTGGGCAAGAACACGCGCTCGCGGATTATTTCCAAGGGCATCAGCGCGGGCAAAGCCAACAACACCTATCGCGGTCTGGTCAGCGTGCATCCCAAGGCTGCGAACGCGCGCAATTATACGCAGTGCGACTCGTTGCTGATCGGCGGCAAGTGCGGTGCACACACCGTGCCGTACATCGAGGCGCGCAATCCTACCGCGAAAATCGAACACGAAGCGACCACGTCGAAGATCGCCGAAGACCAGCTGTTCTATTGCCTGCAGCGCGGTATTCCGCAGGAAGAAGCGGTGGCGCTGATCGTCAACGGTTTCTGCAAGGAAGTGCTGCAGCAGCTGCCGATGGAATTTGCGGTCGAGGCACAAAAGCTGGTTGGCATTTCTCTGGAAGGCAGTGTGGGTTAGTCATGCTTGAAATCAAAGATCTGCACGTCGCGGTGGGCGGCAAGGAAATCCTCAAGGGGCTGACGCTCGCCATTGCGGCGGGGCAGGTGCACGCCATCATGGGTCCGAACGGTTCGGGCAAGTCGACTCTGTCCTATGTGCTCGCGGGCCGTGCCGGCTATGAGATCACGCAGGGCTCGATCCGTTATAACGGCGAAGACCTGAACGCGCTAGCGCCCGAAGAACGCGCGGCGAAAGGTGTGTTCCTCGCCATGCAATATCCGGTCGAGATTCCCGGCGTCACGACCTTGAACTTTCTCAAGACTGCGCTCAACGCCCAGCGCCGGGCGCGCGGCGAGAGCGATCTGGACGCCATGAGCGTGCTCAAGCTGGTGCGCAAGAAGGCCGCCGCGCTCAAGATCAGCGAAGACATGCTCAAGCGCGCCCTCAATGTCGGGTTCTCGGGCGGCGAGAAGAAACGTCTCGAAATTCTCCAGATGGCAATGTTCGTGCCGAAGCTCGCCATCCTCGACGAAACGGACTCCGGTCTCGACATCGATGCGCTGAAGCTGGTGGCGGAAGGAGTCAATGCGTTGCGGGCGCCGGACCGCGCCATGGTGGTCATCACGCACTATCAGCGCCTGCTCAACTTCATCGTGCCGGACCGCATCCATGTCCTGGCGCATGGCAAGATCGTCGCCGAGGGCGGCAAGGAACTGGCGCACGAGCTCGAAGCCAAGGGCTATGAACACTTGGTGGGCAAGGCGGCATGAGCAGGACCGTCGCATCCACTCTTGTCGACGAACTGGCGGCGGATGTGCTGCCAGAAGACGGCGCGCCATGGCTGGATGCGCGCCGCGCGGATGCGCTTTCCGCTTTCCGGAAAATGGGCGTGCCGCACCGGCGCATAGAAAACTGGAAGTACACCGATCTCAAGACCGCGCTCGAAGCCGTCAACGATTCGGGTGCCGGCGAGATCACGTGGAAGATCGCTTCGGTTCCCACGGGAGTTGAATTGTTCGATCTCGCCAATCTCGCGAACGCGCCGGATTGGGTGCAGGTTCATCTGGGCAAGGCCGCGTTGGCGGATGCGATGCCCGCGGCGTCACTGGTGCTGGCGCGTTCCGGTTTCGCCATTCGCGTTGTAAAGGGAAACGCGGTTTCCGAAGTCTTGCGCTTGGAATTCTCCGGCGCGGGTCACGCGCGTGCCCTGATCGTGCTGGAAGACGGCGCGGCCTTGACCATCGTCGAGACGCGAACCGCCGGCACCGGATTTAGCAACATCGGTGTCGAGATCGTGGTCGGCGCGAATGCGCAGCTCACGCACATCCGCTCGGCCGCCGCCGCGCCCGATGCGATCCAGGTCGAAGATGTGGCCGTGCGCGTGGCACGCGATGCGTCCTATCGCGCGCACCTGATGAACGGCGGCGCGGGGCTATCGCGGTTGAACTTGCGATTGACGTTGAAGGAAGCCGGCGCCGGCGCGCAACTCTCCGGTGTCAGCGTGCTGGGCGGAAATCTGCACGCCGACGTGACGACCGAGATCTATCACGCAGCCGGACAGACCCGGTCGACGCAGCTTTTCAAGCATGTCGCCGGCGGCAAATCGCGCGTGGTCTACCAGGGCAAGATCACGGTGGCGCAAGGTGCCGACAAGTCCGACAGCCGCCAGACCGCCAAGGCGTTGCTGCTCGGCGAGCGGGCCGAAGCCGACCTCAAGCCGGAACTGGAAATCTTCGCCGACGATGTCAAATGCGCCCATGGCGCAGCGGTCGGCGACCTGGATGCGGACTCGCTGTTCTATCTTCGTGCCCGTGGCATACCGGAAGCCGAAGCGCGCAACATGCTGATCCGCGCCTTCCTGGAGGAAGCAGTCGCCGAGATTGCCGATGAAGCGATCCGCGCCACGGTCTGGAAGTCGGTTGAGGACGCTCTACCGATGGCGATGGCGTCATGACCGCACAAAGCAAAATCAACACGGCGTTCGATCCGCTGGCGGCGCGCAAGGATTTCGATATCCTGTCGAAGACCGTTTACGGCAAGCCGTTGGTCTATCTGGACAATGCCGCCTCGGCGCAGAAGCCGCGTCAGGTTCTGGACGCGATGCGGGATTTTGCGGCCAAAGAATATGCCAACGTCCATCGCGGCGTGCATTATTTGTCAGCCACAGCGACGGATCGCTACGAGGCCGCGCGAGAGACGGTGCGCGGCTTCCTGAACGCTTCCAGCGTCGACGAGATCGTCTTCACCAAGGGCGGCACCGAGGCGATCAATCTGGTTTCCTACTCCTATCTCGCGCCCCGCATCCAGCCGGGCGACGAGATCGTGCTGTCGGTGATGGAGCATCATTCCAACATCGTGCCGTGGCACTTCCTGCGCGAACGCAATGGCGCGGTGCTGCGCTGGGTCGATCTGCGCGACGACGGTTCGCTCGATGTCGAAACGCTAGACGCCGCCATCGGCCCGAAAACCAAACTGGTGGCCGTCGCACACATCTCCAACGTGCTGGGTACGGTCACGCCGCTGAAGGAGATCGTCGCCCGCGCGCATGCCAAGGGCGTGCCGGTGCTGGCGGACGGTTGCCAGGGCGCGGTGCATGAGATCGTGGATGTGCGTGGTCTCGACGTCGATTTCTATGCGCTGACCGGGCATAAGCTGTATGGCCCGACCGGCATCGGCGCGCTCTATGCCAAGAAGGCGCATCTGAAGTCCATGCAGCCGTTCAACGGCGGCGGCGAGATGATCCATGAAGTGACGCGCGCAGCGGTCAGTTATGCTGATCCGCCGGCGCGCTTCGAGGCAGGCACGCCGCCGATCATCGAAAGCGTCGGCCTCGCGGCGGCGCTCGACTATTTGAATTCGTTCGATCGCGTGGCGGTGAAGGCGCATGAGCATGACCTGCTTGCATACGCCCGCGACGGCGTGCGTCAGTTCAACTGGCTGCGTGTCATCGGCGATGCGCCGGGCAAGGCGTCGATCCTGTCCTTCGAGGCCGAGGGGATGCACGCCCACGACCTCGCCACCATCTTGGACCGTGAGGGCGTGGCGGTGCGAGCGGGGCATCACTGCGCGCAGCCTCTGATGGAACGTTTCGGTGTGGCGTCGACCACGCGCGCCTCGTTCGCTCTCTACAACACGCGCACTGAAGTGGACGTCATGATCGCGGCGCTCGCCAAAGCAAGAAAGATACTGACGTGATGGACGACTCCCTGCGCGAGCTTTACCAGGAAGTGATCCTCGATCACTCGCGCCACCCGCGCCATTTCGGGAAGCTGGAGCACGCCACCAATACGGCGCAGGGCTACAACCCGTTGTGTGGCGACCGGATCACGATTTACCTGATGCTCGGAGAAAACGGCCGGATCGCGGACGTCAAGTTCGAAGGCAAAGGCTGCGCCATCAGCCAGGCCTCGGCCTCGCTCATGACGGACATGATCACCGGCAAGACGATCACCGAGGCGGAAATACTCATGGGCGGTTTCCTCAACCTGGTGAAGGGCGAGAAGGTCGAGGGCCTGAACGAAGACGATCGCGAAACACTCAACGTCATGGCCGGAGTGAGCGCATTTCCCATGCGGGTAAAGTGCGCCACCCTTGCCTGGCATACGATGAAGTCGGCATTGGAGGGCGGTGGATCCGCCAAAACCGAATGAACGCCGAACCGAACCGGGCCGAAATCAATGCCATGGGCTCCGCGCTAAGTGCCGAGGAACTCGAGGATTTCACGCGTAAACTCGTGACCGCGCTCAAGAGCGTTTACGACCCGGAAATCCCGGTGGACATATACGAACTCGGTCTTATCTATAAGGTGGACGTCGCGGACAACAAGGACGTCGCCGTCGACATGACCTTGACGGCGCCGGGTTGCCCGGTGGCCGGCGAGATGCCGGGAATGGTCAAGGACGCGCTGCAAGGCGTGGAAGGCATCGGCGAGGTGACGGTGAACATGACATTCGATCCGCCCTGGACGCCGGAACGTATGAGTGAAGAAGCGAAACTCGAACTGAACATGTACTGATGCAAACCACGACGAACACACCCAAGCCGCGCCGCGAGCGTCCCAAGGCCGTAAAGCTGACGGACGCTGCGGCCACACGCATTCGCGACATCATGGCCGATGCGCAGGGCAAGTATCAGGGCGTCCGCGTGGGCGTCACCAATGGCGGCTGCGCCGGCATGAGCTACACAATGGACTATGCCGAAGCCATCGGTCCGCTTGACGAGGTGGTCGAGGACAAGGGCGTGAAGATCTTCATCGAGCCCAAGGCCATCCTGTTCCTGATCGGCACCGAGATGGATTTCGTGCGCGAGAAGCTCGGCGCACGGTTTGTGTTCAACAATCCGAACCAGACGGCTGCCTGCGGCTGCGGCGAGAGTGTCTCGATCAAGCCGGCGGCCGACGTCCACTGACCGTGACGGCAAAGCCAGACCCGCGTCGCTTCGACGACCTGTTCTACGAATTCGGCGCGATATCCCTGCGCCGGTTCTTCGGCGGCGAAGGTATCTATGCCGGCAGCGTCATGATCGGCATGGTGTTCGGCGACACCGTCTACTTCAAGACCGACGACGAAACGATTAAGGCCTTCCGCAAGGAGGGTTCTAAGCCTTTCACCTTCAAGAAGCGCGGCACCGAGATCATCGAAACGACCTGGTTCTCGCTGCCTGACCGTCTCTACGACGATCCCGAGGAACTCGCCCATTGGGCGCGCGATGCGCTGAAGGTCGCCAGCGCCTCGCCGCAGGCTGTCAAGAAGGCGCGGAAGGCTGCGGACGCAAAACTCTCGCGCCGTGAGCGGCAGACCCGTCAGCGCAAGCGAGCGGCGGCGCGCACGCCGGGCTAGTCGGACCGAAGCAGAGTCCAACCCTCCCCTTGAGGGAGGGTCGAAATATTCGAGTGCGCGGAGCGGCAGCGTGCGCACGAGGACTTTTCGGGGAGGGGTCCGGCTCGACGCCACGACCCCTCCCCGAAATCTTCCCTCACTTCGTTCGCGAAGATGTCGACGCTCCCTCAAGGGGAGGGTGAGGAATCACCACAGCTTCACGCGCTGATCGGGCGCGAGATACATCTTGTCATCCGGCTTGACGTGGAACGCTTGGTACCAGGCATCGATGTTGCGCGTGGGCCCGTCGACGCGGAAGTGCGGCGGACTATGCGGGTTGGACAGGATCTGCTGGCGCATCTGGCTGTCGCGATACTTGCCCCGCCACACTTGCGCGAACGCCAGGAAGAAGCGTTGGTCGCCGGTGTAGCCGTCGAGAACCTTTGCCTTCTTGCCGTGAAGCGAGGCGTGGTAGGCCTTCAGTGCGATGGAGATGCCCGACAGATCGCCGATATTCTCGCCCATCGTCAGCTTGCCGTTGACATGCAATCCCGGAAGTCCCGCATAGGTGTCGAACTGTGCGCCCAGCATACTGGTGCGCGCCTCGAACGCTTTTCGATCATCGTCGGTCCACCAGCTCTCGAGATTTCCCTCGCCGGTGTATTTGCTGCCCTGGTCGTCGAAACCATGGCTGATTTCGTGGCCGATGACGGCGCCGATGCCGCCATAATTCACTGCGTCGTCCGCATTCGGATCGAAGAACGGCGGTTGCAGGATCGCCGCCGGGAAGAAG
>JANYBR010000144.1 GCA_025360685.1 Pseudomonadota bacterium | reverse complement strand
CGGCCAGGCGTATCGCTACAGCCAGTTCTGCTGAGTTTTTACACAGCCTCGGTCGACTCCAGCCTTTCGCTGATCCAGAAAGCAGACGCTCACCAAAGTATCGCCCGACCGTCATTCCCGCCTTTGTGGGAACGATGTATCCCCATTTCCGTCACGCCGGAACTGCGCGCACGTCACTCCAGTGGTGGTGGTATCGCTCCCGTACGCTCGATGATCAACCCGTACGCCTGCGGTTGGTGGTGTTGGTGTCTGGCGAAATTGAAGGTCGTGTTCTTGTACGACGACGTGAGGTCGAGATCGTAGCGGGCGATCGCGAGTTCGTCGCCTTCAGTCGAGCGGGCGGCCACGATTTCACCCGAGGGTGCCAGCGCATCGATTGCCCGCCCGCCAAGAAATTCGTAGGGTGCGGTTGCAGCTTGGATAATTCACACATCACCAAAACGCATCGGACTCGTTACTTTCCGCCCCAGCGTGCCGCAAGCCCATCCAAGGACATATTTTCGGCAACTGCGTCGTGCGGCATCAATAGATAACGCCATGGCTTTCCTCCGTAGCTTTTGGCGTGGTCGGACGCATTCCGACACCACTTAACGGCGACCTCCTTCTTCGCCAAGACGACCGGGTCGTCGAGTTGATTGGCCGCCTTTGGCTCCAGCATATAGATCGTGTCCGCAGTCTCAGCTACGAAATCAGGTTGATACTCAAGGTGGTCTGCACCCTGCCGGTAGAAGATCTGGAACTGTCCCTTGGCCGGCTTGAACCACTTGATTGCTTCGCGTTCGAGAATTGCGGCGAGCTTGCGCTCAGCATCCGAGTCGAACTTCTGCACTGGATACAGGCAGCGGCTGAAGCCACCGAACAAATACTTCGCCATGTTGCTCTTGTCAGACGGTGACACGCGATAGTCGGCGGGTGGCTCCTGGATGGAATAGGTGTAGGCGCTCGGCTTTAGTTCCGTAAAGCCTTTGCTGATCTTCACCTCGTAGCCGGCCACGTCCTCCCAGTAATGCTCCTGCATCTGGGCGTGGATAAAGCGAGCAATGTCGCGCTGGTAGCAGCGCAGCACCTTGCGTGTCTCGTCCTCGGACAAATAGCTCTGAAGATGCTTCACGGTCTGCGTCGCCAGGTCATACAGAAGATCCGCATGCACGTCGTAGGAAACGTCGTTGAAATCGACGAGTCCGCTGACAACGTAGTCCTCCAACCGCGCTTCACCGATCCCGCCACGGCCGAGCGCAACGACCTCTGTTCCGCCGGTCCGCAGATACTTAATCCACAGATCCTCGGAAACGGCCGGGTACTTCATCGCGTCAAGTTTCAGCGTGAACGACTTGAAACCCGCCTTCACCTCACCCTTGGGCACCACCAAAATGCGCGGAATATCGATGGTTTGTCGCGTGACCAGAGCGACAGTCTTGGCCACCACCGCAGCAATGTCCGGTTTCTCCGCGACGCCTTCCAGTTCCAACTGCCCAGGCTGGCGCTGTTCCTCGACGGCCTTGACGATGGCAGCCTGGATTTCCGGCCTTTTTAGATGCTCAACCGTCGGCAGTGTCTGCGGCTGATTCTCCAACGTGCGGATCACCTCATACGCGATCTGCGCCACCTTCTGCTCTTCCGGTTTTGTGAACAGCGGTGCGACATCCTTTCCGGCCATCGTCGTGCTGCTCGTCACCTGCGCGGGTTGCAGCCCCAGTTTTGTTGCAAGTTGCGACTGCGATACTACGGTGCCGGTCTTCTGCGCGAGAAAATCAGGGTCGAGTACCACGGCCTGCATGCGGATCGCGGAATCCGGCTGGTTGGCTGCGTCGATGATCTCCTGGAACCTGTCGTGCGCGACGATGTTAAGCCTGTCCACCGCCGTCACACCGGTACGCTTGCCGTAGGGCAGGCGCAGACCACGGCCTATCGACTGCTCGATCAGAATGCGCGCGTTGGCTGCGCGCAGCGGCACGATAGTGTAAAGGTTCGTCACGTCCCAACCTTCTTTCAGCATGTTGACGTGAATGACTATCTCGGTGGGCTCGTCGGTGTGCTCCACCTTCAGTAGGCGCTCGATCATCTCTTCCTCTTCGGCGCCGGTCCTGCTGGAGTCCACCTGGATAACCTTGTCCTTGTAGCGTCCCTCAAAAAAAGCATCGGACTGAATCCACTGCAGCAACTGACTCGCGTGCGTCGTGTCACGCGCGATAACGAGCAGGAAGGGCTTGACGATGGGGTTGTCGGTCTCGCGCGCGTAAGTTTCCAGATCGACTTTCACGCTCTCGTGCAGGCGAATGCCGTCTTCCAACTTCAGGCGCTCGATCTCTTCGAGCCGACATACCGGCCGGGTTGAAGTTCTTGCGCGTAACGACGGCCGGCTCCTTAACGAATCCATCGGCCATTGCGGTGCCGAGCGGGTAGTCATAGATCACGTTCTTGAACGGTGCAGTGCCGCGACTCGTTTCGATGAACGGTGTGGCCGTCAGCTCCAGGCCGAGAATGGGCTTCAGCTCGTTGATGGCCCGCAGCCCCGCGCTCGCGCGGTAGCGGTGCGACTCGTCCATCAGCAGCACCAGATCGGGTAAGGCCCCGAGGTAATCGAAGTAGCTCTCGCCGATGTATTCCGACAGGCGCTTTATGCGCGGCGACTTGCCGCCGCGCACCTCGGAGTTGATCTTGGAGATATTGAAGATGTTTATTCGCGCGCTGCCGAACAGCGTTCCGCTGGCTGTCTGCTCGTAGTTGTCGCCGGTGATCACTATCGGCGCATCGCTCGCGAACTCGGCGATGCCTTTGAACACATACTTCGGCGTGTTGGGCGTGAAGTCGGCAATCAGCTTGTTGTAGATCGTCAGATTGGGCGCCAGCACGAAGAAGTTGTTGATGCCGTGCGCCAGATGCAGATAGCTGATGAACGCGCCCAT
>JANYBR010000491.1 GCA_025360685.1 Pseudomonadota bacterium | reverse complement strand
CAATACGTGTGTGTCGAGCCTGGCGAACCTCGCCCAAGCACATTCCGCTTGAATGTTTTATCGTCCGTGTAAAGATATTGGTCGACGGGATTGTAGAGGAGTTTGCGAAGATCGCGCATCTCTTTCGCGAAGGACACGCGGTTCTTGAGTGCCATGCGTTCGGCACGGATTTCTTTCGCAAGAGCCTTCAGAAGTCTGCGAATGTAATTTGCTCGTTGCTTATCGGAGAACGACAGCACTTCTGCCAGCGGCAAATCCAAACCCGTTCCCTGAAGCGGATAGTCTGGCGTCAATTCTCGCACGTCAGATAAACCGCGCGGCGACTTTTTCATATTTCTGCTCGTCTCGAATGTCGGATTTCAGTGCGTCCGCAAAGGCGTTGTGCGCGCTGATTTTGAAATGGTGTTCCGACAATACCAGTTCCTTGAGAACCGTAGCGGCTGCTTCGTAGGTCTGAAACGACAGCGTTATCGCCGCGAGATATTCTTTTTGGCGCGGCTTCCGAGACTTTTTCTTCTTCGTCAGCAACATGACCTCGCGGACAGTGCTGTCAATAGTCAGCCGCTTGTCATCAATCCACTTCTGAATGGGCTTGTCGCCTTCGGCAGCACGGGCAAGTTCATAGAGGCACTCTCGTTGCGGTGGCAACGACTTTCTATATGGCAACAGCGTATCCACCTGGGAGCCGATGGTTATCCACTTACTGACAACGGATTGGTTTTCCGTTCCCACTGCTTTCGCTAGAGCCACTCGCAGATGTTTGTGGTGTTTCCCCGTATCACCGTCGTCAAGTTCATAGGCTCGCTCCGACAACGCACCGACGTGCTGCGCAAACCTCAACATTCGCTCCGAAAGGTCGCGATAGGACTTCGCCAGCGCACTTCCCTCGGCGGCGAGTGACTGCACGCGGTTCCTGAAGGTCAAATTTAGCGCTACCGTCTTCGGAGTACTCGTTTTCAACATGTTGAAATTGCACCGTGTTCGCGATTCGGCACTGAAGCTGATTGAGCAAACAACTTACTTCCAAGCCGCGCATTATTTGATGTGTGTGACAAAAACGCCACTTGGACGTTGTTATGCTTCGTCTGCCTTGGGGGAGGCTTAAGATATGTGGAGCACATCGTCATCGCCGCTTTCTCGCGTTCTCGTCGTTGGCGCTTTATCCGTCACAATTATTTCGACCACAAGCGAATCTGCATCGGCTGCCAATCCAGAAGATATTTTCAGAAATGCCCCTTCACCAAGTCTGGGTGAGCAAGATCGTGGCGGACAAGTAGATTCGTTTCTTCCCCTCTGGCAAACCGATATCGCAATAGCTTTTGTCGATTCCGATTCAATTGCCGTTACCGATCAGCTTCTCGGGTCATTTTCATTTGGCGCTCGATTTGCGTCCGATGACATAACTTGGGGCGTGTACGGAAGTTATGTGCGTCAGCTCGCGCAAGATGGCACCGTCGACGCGGGTGCAATTCTCGGAGCGGAATTGTTCGACGGTGCCTGGGACACTCGCCTGCGTTATCTCGGGTCGGAAGACCAGCCGCGATTGATACGGCGCTCCGCTAGGTTGGTTGGTTTCGGCGACAGCACGCGCGTTTTATCTGATTGGAGTGTTGCACCTCAGGGCATTGATCTGGAAGTCGGTTATACGCTGGCGGATCGAGCCACCGACGGTTTCGATTTGCGAGCATACGGTGCTGCCTATCACTACAGCTCACAGGACGGCTACGTTGCAGATGGAATGCGGCTGGGCGCCGACGCGAAGCTATTAGATGTTGGAATGCTCGGCACCAATGCTGAACTAGGCATAAGCGGCGACGTCTCGTATGACCAGCAACGCGGTGCCATTAGCAACCTCGGAGTCAATTTTTCTATCCCGTTTGGCGAGGCTGCTGCCCCAGCGGAAGGTCGTCGCTCCGACCTTACGCAGCGCATTCGCGACGGATTCAACCCGCTGCAGTTAATGATCAGCGGGCAAGACACACTGCCGATCTATTTCAGCCCGACCTCGGGGAATGGCATTTGCGCAATCGTTAAACCGTGCAGCCCGATTCGCATTGTGTACGCGAATGCGGTCGGCGGCGGGAATGGCTCGTTCAAGAAGCCACTTTCACTGGGCAACGCTATAACGAAGGCGGGCATAAATAGCGTCGTCGTCGCAATCGGCAACGCGGGAGACATCCAAACTCCAGGCGTGACGCTGCAGAACGGGCAGCAGCTTGTAGGCGGTGGAACTACTGTGCCGCTCTACACCATCGTGTTTGGTCACCCCTTTCAACTCAACGCTACGGTTGAGGGGACGCGCGGTACGATCGACGGCACGAACGCTAGCAACAACCTGATCACACTCGCGCCTTACGATCGGATCGAGAATCTCAGCTTTGGTGGGAGCTTCAACGCGGCAATCTATGGGTCGAATACGGTTGCTACCGAATTGAAGAACATCTCTGTCGCGCCAACTGCTGGTCAAATCGGCGCCCTGTTCTCGTCGGCGGCAACTGGCGGCGCAGCTGTTTCCACATATGTCCACATCGCCAACAGCAGCTTCACAGGACTGGAGTCAGATGGAATCCAATTCGATGGCTCCGCTAGCGGCACCAACTCCTCCATCAGCTTTGGCGCGAACCTCGACAACGTGATTGCGTCATCAAATGGCGGAAATGGCTTCTCCTTCAATCTGAGTGCATCTGGGAGCGGCGCTCACGCCACGGGAAATATTGCTGTTGATCCTTCGCACTTCGATGGCAATGGTCTCACTGGCATCAACCTCACGACCACTGCTGCCTCTGGGGCTCTTTTGGACACGAATGCTGCAATTGTGGGCACTACCTCGTCCCACACAACGGCAGATAACAACGGTACAATCGGTGTCAATATTTTTGAGAACGTATCGGCAGCGACAATCAATTCACTGTTTACGTTTGATAACCTCGATGTGAACGGCACGCTTGGAACGTGCGGCTACGGATGCGGACTATTTGGGATAGTTGGTCTGCAATCGGGCTTCAAGAACTTAAACCTCGGGGATCAGGGTGGCGTCATCGTAGAAACATTGAACGCCGACAACGTAAGTGTCAGCAACGGTTTGGGATTAGGCTTCATAGCCGACAATACGCCATTTGGAACTGATCCGACCACCAATCTCACAGAGACCCTGACGCTTGACCATCTCTCGGTCGTGTCAAACGGCAATGACGGCGCTGGAATCGGAAACGGCACTCGCGGGAGCGGTGATGCGACAACCAATCTCGTGATTTCAAACAGCCAGTTCCTCAACAATCCAGATCGTCAGTTGGGAATGGGGAGCGACACGTCTTCGGGCGGCGCTGTTGGAAACAACCTCGTCATGAACTTCACGATGACAAACACCACGAT
>JANYBR010000451.1 GCA_025360685.1 Pseudomonadota bacterium | reverse complement strand
TGGCAGAGTTTTGCTCAGGCGGTTACAGTCATTCGTCTGGTCGGACTCGTTGCCACCCAAGTATGGAGCGCCCATGACCGCCTGCGTTGACGTACTCCCGGTCGACAGGCACCATCATCCAGTCCTAATCGCGGAATTCGTAGCATTGGTGGCTAAGCAATGAGCGTTGTGTCTCTACTCACCTATGATGTCCGCGATCGGGTCGCTTGGCTTGGGTTGAACCGACCGGATAAGCGCAACGCGATTAACGAGCAATTGATCTCCGAAATCGACGCTGGCGTAGCGCGGGCATCGAACGAGGCACGGGTCATCGTGCTGTTCGGCCATGGCACATGTTTTTCGGCGGGCCTCGACCTAACGGAGCAACGGACGCGCTCCGCTGCCGAAACGTTTGGGCACTCCCGCCACTGGCACGACGTATTCTCCCGCATTCGATACGGTCGCATCCCTGCTATTGCAGCGCTACATGGACCAACGATCGGAGGAGGGCTTGAACTTGCCGCCGCCTGCCACCTTCGGGTGGCGGATGCCACCGCTGTGTTCGCCCTGCCCGAAGGACAACGAGGCATTTATGTCGGTGGCGGCGCCTCGGTGCATGTCGCGAGGCTCTTTGGAGTGGCGCGGGTGACGGACATGATGCTGACCGGCCGCGTGCAAGACGCTCAAGCCGCTGAACGTTTCGGGCTCGTGCAATATCTTACTGCAGCTGGGGCGGCGCAAGCCAAAGCCGCGGAGATTGCAGCCAAGGTCGCAGACGTGGCGCCACTCACTGTGATGGCCGTCCTGCACGCACTGCCTCGGATCCAGGATATGTCAGAGGCGGACGGGCTATTTGTCGAAAGTCTAGCAGCGGCACTCGTTCAGACAGCGCCGGAGGCCGCACAGCGGCTCGCCGAATTTGTCGACAAACGGGCGAAACCGATCGAAAAACCAAGCAACTGAAGCGCGAGGAATCAAAACCGCTAGGCACGGAGAAATCAAAGTTCGTGAAGAGTTGAAGTGGCTCGAAAGATGTGGCGGCGCCTACTCGGCGAATTAGGTCTTTTGAGCTTCATCGTTGAAGCGGTGCCAACCGCCCTTGCCTGATCTTGGTTGCGCACAGCAACGCATTCTGGCAATGCAGAGAGCCGATCAAGGGCGATTATTCATAGCGCCCGCACGGGCGATTTAGAAAACGCTCTGGCAGGGGACAATTGAACAATGTGCGGATTGATTGCAGCGCAACTCGCGCGCGCCTGGCTGAGCAATGAGCGCCTCGATACCGCGTTGGCATCGATCGCTCACCGCGGGCCGGACGGCAGTGCCAGCTGGTTTTCTCACGACCGGAGAACCGCGCTCGGCCACGTGCGGCTGAGCATTATCGGCCTCGACAATGGCACCCAGCCTCTCGGCCACGCGCGCGGCGACCTGACCGCGGTCGTGAACGGCGAGTTCTATGGCTACAAGGTCATTCGCGATCGGCTTCGCGAACGGGGCTATCGCTTCATCACCGACAGCGACAGCGAGATTGCGCTGCATCTTTACGATGAGCATGGCCTTGCGTTCACGAAACATTTGCGCGGCGAATTCGCTCTCGTCATAGCCGATCGGCGCAGCGGCGAGTTGATTGCGGTGCGCGACCGCTTCGGTATCAAGCCGTTGTTCTATGCGACCGTCGGCGGCGAAGTCTTTTTCGCCTCCGAGATAAAGGCGCTGCTCGCGCTCGGCATCCCCGCGCGCTGGGATGCGAGTGCCGTGTGGGGCGAACTGTCCCACATGCGCAGCAACGCTTCCATGTTCGAGAACATCCATCAGGTGCCGCCGGGTTGCGTCGCGATCGCCAAGAACGGCGCGGTACATATCGAGCGCTATTGGGACAACGCCTATCCCCCCGCAACCCAACTCGCGAACGATCGCCGCAGCGAGGCGGACGTCGTGGCCGGGTTTCGCACCGTGCTCGACGACGCGGTCGCCGAACGGCTCACCGCCGATGTCGAAGTCGCATGCTATCTCAGCGGCGGCCTCGATTCGTCCGCGGTGCTGGGCCTGGCGCAAGCAAGATTGAATCGTCCGATCCGCGCCTTCACCATCGCCTTCGAAGGCGCCTACGATGAATCGCCATTGGCCCAGCGCACCGCCGCGTTCACCGGCTCGAATTATGTGCCCGTCCCGGTCGCGCCGCGCGATCTTGCCGACGCGCTCAGCGATACCGTGTGGCATGCCGAGAAGCCTATTTTCAACGGCAATTCTGTGGCCAAGTTCCTGCTGTCGCGCGCCGTGCGCGACGCAGGGATCAAGGTGGTCTTCACCGGCGAGGGCTCCGACGAAATGCTCGCCGGTTATCCGATGGAGCGTCGCGACAACATGCTCTTCGGCGGGGACTACGGCAGCGAGGCGGAGCGCCAAGCCGCGATCGCAGCCATGATCGAATCGAACCCGCTGTCGCGTGCGATTATGTTTCCGCCGGGCGCTGCGGCGAGCGGAACCGACCACGTTCGCAAGATGGCCGGCTTTTGCCCGACTTGGATCGCCAACATGTCGGTCATGTTTCAGATGCAAGCCGAACTGATGCGCACCGACGCGCCGGGCGTCGGCGATCTCGAGGCGCCCTATCGCAACATACTGTCCGAACTTGACGTGCCGGGGCGCATCGCCGGCCGCGATCCGGTCAATGTCTCGCTCTATATGTGGCAGAAGACAATGTTGATCAATTTCATCCTGACGGTGCTCGCCGATAGGATGGAAATGGCGCACTCGATCGAAGGCCGGGTGCCGTTCCTCGACCACCACGTCGCGGAATACGCCGCAAACCTACCGATCCGCTACAAAATCCGCGGCGCGACCGAGAAATACATCCTGCGCGAGGCAACCCGCGATGTAATCACGGCCGAACTCCACGCGCGCCAGAAGCACCCCTTTATCGCCCCGCCGCTGCTCAAGGCAAGCAAGACGGAAAGCGCAGATCCTTTGCGCGCGCGTTGCGAAGAAATCATCCGCTCTCCGGCCTTTGCCGGCCAACCGTTCTTCGATCAAGCAAAGGCAATCGCCTGGCTCGACGGGCTCGCCGATGCTGACACGCAAACGCTAGACTTGGCGTCTCCTACAATTCTGAGGCTGGCGAGTTTCAGCTTGATGCAGCAACGTTTCGGTATTGGCGGATAGACTTGGCGCACGGGCCAGAGCGGGGGGCTGAGGCTCAAGAAGCGCCAGCCGGAGCATTGCGGCAAACGGCACGTCGCTCCAATCCGGTCACTGGTCGTGTTGCGGGCGCGAAGTCCGGTTCTCGCGCCGGAAGCGGACATTCGATCATAGGCATTTCTATCGCCCTGGTCTGCTGTGGCGTAGGCGCCAATCCGCCTGCTCCGTTCAAGAATGCCGTTGTCAAAACGGCCCAATCATCACAGCTTGCGCAAGCAATTCTAAGGAGGAGCGGGAATGACGCTTACGGATCTCGCATCGCTGACTCAAATAGTTGGCGGCATCGGTGTGTTTGCGTCACTTATTTTTGTCGGAATACAGATCAGGGAGAATTCGAAGGCAGTGCGCTCGGCGACTGCGCAGGCAGTTCACGACAACTATGCGGGTTGGTACATGGCGGTTGGCGGCGATGCCGTCGCGCTCGCCACCTCGACCAAAGGTTTTGCGGACCTCACTTCCCTGTCGGCGGCGGAGAAAGCGCAGTTCGTGTGCATTTACATGGCCTTCCTGTCCCACTGTCAGAATGCATTCCATCAGTGGAAGCAGGGACACTTGTCGGACGATCTCTGGGCTTGCTGGGACACGCTAATGATGAACCTCAACACGCCCGGCGGCGCCGAGTTCTGGGCGGAGCGCAGCTACGTATTCGGACAAGAGTTCCGCGATTACTTTGAAAAACTCTTGAGGCGCCAACCCAACGCGCGCGCTAAGGCGTTCGGGGTCGTACCGTTAAGGAAAGTGAGGGACGAAACGTGAGTCGCAACCAGCGTTGAGGCACGCGGGACTTGCATTCAAGGTGTTCGGCCATGCGCTGATACGAGGTCGCGATATCCAAGAACCGTCGCTGCGTCTGGTTGTCCTCAAGCGTCGCAGCGTGCACGGCTACGCGGATGCTGTTCACACTGTTTACTCGCTCCGCCACACAGCCATTTGCATGCGGCTCGTGCTGTCACACGGCAAGGTCAACATCTACAACCTCGCGAAGAATGCGGGAACGAGCGTGGACCAGATCGAACGGTTCTACGCGAAAAATCTTC
This sequence comes from Pseudomonadota bacterium, assembly GCA_025360685.1. GTDB lineage: Bacteria > Pseudomonadota > Alphaproteobacteria > Micropepsales > Micropepsaceae > Rhizomicrobium. The sequence goes on along the minus strand of JANYBR010000451.1, from coordinate 6,641 downwards.
CGCTGAGTGCCGAGTTGGCTCGCAATCTTCAGAGCTTTGGGGAATAGTAGAGGCGTCTTCTTAGGGCACGCTGTATGTCGATTTATGATCGTACCACCAAAGAACTGATGCACGATTTCGCCAAGACAGAGCTAGAGCCCGGAAAAGTCTTCAGCAGGCGCGACGCGCAAAAATGGTTCGCCGCCCACTACCCGAAAATCAAGAGCAACACCGTTGGCATGCATGTAGACGGTATGGCGGTGAACGCCGCTCGCAGAAAACACTCTCCCAACATCCGTCGAAACGAAGGTTGGGATCTTTTTTGGAAGCTCCCTGACGGCAATTTCAGATTGTGGGACCAAACGACCGACTCATCACCTAAGTACCGCGACGATTTCCTCTCGGCGGAATCTGCCGCGACGCCCAAAGAACTCGACGAGGACGCGGCAAGCGATTCTGAAGGCACTGGAGAGTTCGCCGCTGAAAAGCACCTTCAAGATTATCTGGTTCGCAATTTGGCGTCGGTCGAACAGGGATTGCGTTTATACGAAGTCGAGGGATTCAATGGTATAGAATTCCCCGCGGGCGGTCGTTACATCGATTTGCTCGCGGTTGACGGCGAGGGAAATTTCGTCGTCATCGAACTCAAAGTCTCGCGCGGGTACGACAGGACAATCGGGCAAATACTGCGGTATATGGGCTGGGTGGAGAAGAACATCGCGGACGGCAAGCGTGTCCGTGGAATCATAGTGGCAAGTGAAATATCTGAAGATTTGCGGTTAGCAGCGTCGCGCATTCCCGACGTCAAGCTGATGGAGTACGAAATTTCGTTTAAGCTGAAGCCAGTCATTGAAAAATGAGCATCGGCGACAACGTCATCGTCTGGGACCTGGAGACCGCTCCAGACCTCAAAGCCTTTGCAGCAGCACGCCGTCTGACCGACAAAACGGACGAAGAGCTACGCGCGGAGATTGGTGACAAGTTTCCGAAGCACTTTTTTCATTCAATCATCTGCATCGGCGCTTTGGTCGCGACACGCGCGGAGACGCATTGGAAAATCGATGCACTCGGTGCACCGAGCGTTGCAGAGCGACCAGAGAAAGAACTCATTGCTGCATTCGTTGAGAAAATTGCGCGACTCAAGCCGCAACTCGTGACATTCAACGGCAACAGCTTCGATCTGCCTGTCCTGCGCTATCGGGCGATGATGCACAGCCATCTCCAGATCGGAGAGACGTAAGACGACTGATTCAATTTCCTGAGAGAGTTTTTTTCGATCTTTCAACTCATTGAGTCGATTGCGCTCAGTCAGTCGCTTTGCGCTGTTAAGCTTTGACGCTGCCTCGAATTTGCCTTTCTGGGACTCTAAGGATTGTATTTCGCTCGCGACCGATGAAACGATCGACGTCGGCAACTGGGTGACCTTATCGAACGCGTTCGATTTGGCGGCTGCCACGAGGTCCGTTTGACGCTTACGCGCGTTGCCGAAGAAAGTGATGATGATAGCTGCGCGGGATTTAGACGACTCGTTGAGCTGCCCGTATTCCGCGAGCGCTCTTTCCACATCCTTTGACACCGGAATTGACAAGCCTTCAATCCCAGAGACGGCGGATTTGAGCGCCGCCTGTGCCTCGTCGGCTGCTCTTGCAGCCTCATCGCTCACAAAAGCAGCAAAGCGTTGCAGTCGGGCGCTTCCCTCCTGTTGTAGCGGTTGCTGACAAAGGGCACACTTGTCGCCTGTCGCCGCTGGCAAGTTCTTCGCTTCCGGGGAAAACGTCTGTACGTATTTTTCCGCGTAGTCGTACATCAAGCGCCAAGCGGCCTGACCTACGCCTGGCAGAGGTTCGCTCTTGAAGCGATCCTTCGCGGCGAGCGACGCCGCCGTAACACTAGTGTGGGAGCGTTCTGTTAAATTCGCTATTTCCGAAGCGCTCTTGACCGACAACGTATCGTCAATTGCTCGAAGGTCAGCAAGATAGGAAGTGAGCACGGATGCAATCCTGCGACAACGGTCTGCAAGAACCTTCGGATCTTCCGCCAGCGCGTGCTCAAGCGCACCCAGCTCGTCCTCATCCTTTTGCGTCCAAACAGCCGCATCGCGCAACTCGGCTTCGGTAGGCAAAGCTGTCTTTTGTTGCAGCCGAGCGAATAGTGCGGATACCTTGCCATCGGGCGAGTAACCCGCCGGAAGGGGTACCCGAAGGTGAGCGGCGAGCGTTTTCAGTTCTGCTCGAAAGGCTGTGCCCATCTCCCCCCGATGCGTGGCATGACGTTGAAGCAGAGCGACTTCGGCCGGAAGGAAGCCGATTTTGTTTTCGTCATCCACATATAGGCGCGCATTTCGCGAATCGAATATCGATATGTTTCCGATTTCTTGGGGCGGCGCGGTGCCGTCTTGCCACTTGACTTGGCGTGGCTTGGCGTCTCCATCGCACAAATAGCGAATTGTTACTTCTGCCGGCGGTTTCGTACCGGCTTCAAAGATGTTCCCGAGCAAATCCTCTGATGTGAGGCTGCGGCATACTTTCTTGGCGACCCTGCAATAGCCACTCTTGCCGGTGCCATTGTCACCGTAAATGAGCGTTATGCCGTCGATCGCAAAGCGGAGCGTTTGATTCTCAGCAAGCCGAGCGAGATGCGATATGGGACCGAGCGAACAGAGAACGGTGCGAGGGCCCGTTTGGATGACACCTTTCAAATCGTCGTCCGTGAAGGCAACATTGTCGCACACCGTACCAGTAGACATCCCTGCGGCCGCACGAACGCGCTCCTCGACGGCGGCCTTATCAGTTTGATCGAGTTCGAAATTTGGCGCTTGTGCATGACGTCGAAGTGCGTCGCGCGCCCAATCAGGTTGCTTCTCCGCCCATCTAACAAGGTCTTCATGCGCCATTGCTATCCCCAGGGATTGATCGCGACCGGGAACGTGGGGCACAGCAACTACACATCGTCGTCCTCCTGCGCATCAGGTTGCAACGGAGCAGACACTCGCAGGTCGTCGACGAGAACCGAGGGAATTGGCTTTTTCGTCCTCACGCCAAGATTGCGAATCCGCTCGCCGATACTCAGTGCGTTGCCTTTCCCGGTTGTCAGGCGCTTCATCGCTTCGTTGTGAGCCGCTAACGCACCACTAATCCTCTCGGTCGTATTGTTAAAGTCGACCAGGCTATCGCTCACCTTGTCGCAAAGCGCCCCCGCCAATCGTGCAATTTCCTGCGCATTTTGTGCCTGCAACTCATATCGCCAAATTGACGCGACTGTGCGCAGCGTCATGAGCAGCGTTGGTGGACCAACCAACACAACGCGCTTGTCCCATCCGTAGGTGAAAAGCTCCGGCTCCGCCGTCAACGCAGCAGCAAGCGCGCCTTCAATCGGAACAAACATGAGAACACAATCGTGGGCTTCGAGCTTTTCATTGTCCTGGTACCGCTTGCTTGCAAGGCCATCGATATGAACCTTCACGTCGCGAACCAATTGCGCTGAGTGCTCTGCGCGCTCTCCCTCATCGGTTGCGGCGACAAGACGATCGTACGAAGCGAGGGAAACTTTGGAGTCGATGATCATGGTACGCTTCTCGGGCAACAACAGAACAATGTCGGGCCTCTGCGGGCCACCGGCGTCGCTCTTGAGCGCCATACCGCGCCCCTGGGAAATGTACTCAGACCCCTCGCGCAGGCCCGCTTGTTCTAGAATTCGTTCAAGTATCAATTCGCCCCACCGCCCCAGCAGCTGAATGTCACCCCTGAGCGCCTTCGCTAACCCGTCGGCCTGCGTGCCAAGCGTCCTGTTCGCTTCAACAATGAGTTTTATCTGTTCTTTGAGAGTGAGAATTTCTCGGGATTCGGAGTCGTAGGTCGTCTCCACTTTTTTCTGAAATTCTTGAATGCGCTCGCGCAGAGGGTCGAGAATCGTGGAAAGTGCCCTCTGAGAGTCCTGCGACAATTCCGTGGCATTCGCCTTTAGGACGCGGGTAGCGATATTTTCGAATTCCGCTTTGAGTTGCTCTTGGAGCCCGGTCTGCTGCGATTTGAGCGCTTCAATTTGTTCGCTTAACGCACGTTCGCGCTCTTGGAGTCGGGCGATCTCTTTCGCTGAAACGAGGCCCGCTTGATCATCAGCCCGACTTGCAGGCCAGACATATCTGCCTACGACAAAGCCCAACGCCGCGCTAAGGGCGGTCGAAATGATCGTTGCTGCAATGAGCGTTTCCAAAACACCCCCTTCACCCCATTTCGTAGACGAAGACCCTCTTCCTGTGCCTTGGTTCGGTATTTCAGTGCTTAGAGGAGGTCGGCGTCTGCGATACCGTGCCGCGCGCTATCGCCTACGTATAGTCACTGAATTGCGTGTAGCCAAGAACAAATTGACGACACGCCAATATTGGTCGAGAGCTTGCTGTGCCCTCCGCACCGCATCAACTGAGGCTAGTAGCGACGATCTTTCCGATTATGTTTGTGAGTTCGCACTCGAAGCCCCGAGTAACATCACCGTAGCCGGAACAGGCATGAACGACTTCGTGCAGAAGCGTCCCTGCAAAAGTCCGCAGTGAACGAAGTTGATCCCGTCGAATGATGATGATGCCCAGAGCTGGGTCCCAAAGACCCTGCGTGTGATCGCAGCCAGAAAAATCCGCACGCATTGTCTTGCTGATCTTAATTCCCTTGACCCGCGCCGGCAGTCGATCGGCAAGCGCAAGAATGGTTTTTTGCTCATCGAAAATTTTGCGTTCTGCTGCAGTAAGGTCTTTGTACGCGACAAATTCAAACTTGAAGCTCTGGTTCCATTCCGTTTGATAGGCTGAAATATCCCTCACAGCGTTACCGCCAACGTCTTCAATGCTGTGCAGGCTATGCGCGATATTGTCTGGAACGCTTACGATTCTAATTCCATCGGTTTTCGCACGATCTATCGCGTCAGGATTGCTCGCAATCTGCGATGAGGAAACGAACAAGACCTTTTGATCTGCATTCAGAATTTTGCACGCGTGAATCGCCACATCGGTCCATTTGACCTCGTCACAATTTGTACCCCTTTCCATTTTCGTCAATTCGTCAGCCAATATTCTAGCGACGGCCGTGCTTCTCGATTCGAGAAGCATGTCCTTGACGCGGTCGGTATAAGATGTGCGGCCTACGTTGGTGCGTTCGCGATTTAGCGCGTTGCGCATTCGCTTAGTGAGAGAAACGATATTGTATGAGAATGCGAAGTTGCCCTCTTCGGCAACCAGCAAGCCGGTGACGTATATTCTTGCCGGTTGATCCAATTTCCGCTGCAACACGGCACCGACTCGCGTTGTGTCCAGGGTCAATTCGTTGGAAAAGTGTAGAAAGAACCCTTTCGCCCGCTGCATCTCTGCGCGGGTTATTCCGCGAAGGATTACCTCTGTGCCCGCAAAACCTGGGTCGTCCGGCGGTCGAATTATGGCGTGCAATGTGATGACATCGGAGAAGCCAGACTTGGATCGTTGGTCGAGTGTGATAATGCCATGTTTTGACTTCAAAACGACATTTGCGCCATGCCGATTCAATGTCGCAAGCGCATCCTTCAGCCCAACGCCGAATTTTCCAATCACCTTTTCTGTGTTCTTTAGCTTTTCTGAATTCTCGTTTTGGGTCAGATGCTCATATCGCAAGCCGCGACCAAAATCACGAATGTGCCAGGCCCCGCCTGGAAATTGCTGAATTTCAACATTTCTCGTTGCGGTTAGTGCCTGCTCGTCAAGTGCGTTGGCGATCAATTCCCGGATCGCATGGCAAGTTTCCCAGCCTTCCAAAATGCGTTCAATGTTGAGATCGAAGCTCCGAGATTCTGTTCCGTCAGCCTTTTTCTTTGAATTGCTCATGACTCGAACTCCTCAATATCAATTGCCTCCGGGGTGCGGCGGGCAACGCCACACAAACCGATCGTTGATTCTTACATCATCTCGGCGGTTAGTCCGTATACGGATCAACATACACGATCGCGCTGTCGGGCGCATGACCTATCCGCTAAACCGCGCAGGTGCGTTCGAAGCGAAAAGAACTATGCGCATGACCGGACAGGTGCATTTTCTGCTCTCGATCTAATGAGCGAAAAATGGGGGTGGATCGACGACGAGCGGAGACTCATCTGGTTGGTTGGCGCAGAGACCGTAAAATTTTACGTCTCTGTCGGCCAACGAGCGCCGATAGTATGGCTAACCTACGGAAATGTCGTAAGAATTCAGAGACGCTATTTCACAAGGAAGTCGACCGAAGCTGCGTGGCGCAGTGCGCAGGCCGGACCTCTAGTAGCTCTGCATCGAATCCGAGGCAAATTCCCTGATAACCCCGAAATACAGGGAATTTTCTCGAAAAGCGCTGCTGTGAGCATTCTCGCGTCGGCGATTTCCCAACAACCACTGAGACTTGAGAGCAAATTCCCTACTCAAGAGAACAGGGAAAAATTCTCAGGCATCAGGGAAGTAATTTCACCGAACAGGGAATTTCGAAAGTTGGCGAACCCGAATACCAATCTCGGTGATTAAGGCAGCACCAACGACGGCACGCCGACTCAGGTGCCTTCCCGACGCAGTTTTGCGAAGGGCCATCAGACAGCGAGCAACGGGCCAAGGCGCCGAGCAGTTGGCTCGCTACCTACCGGTGTCCGCTCTCGTCTGTGGTGCTTGGAATGCGCTCGCAGCG
>JANYBR010000361.1 GCA_025360685.1 Pseudomonadota bacterium | reverse complement strand
GAAATGCTGACCCATTTACCTCTTCTTGAGCATGGCCGCGCCAGCCGGGTGATGATCGTGGGCGGCGGCGATCTGTCCATCGCCGACGAGGCGCTGAAGCACAAAGGCGTCAAGGAGGTGGTTCTGGTCGACATCGACGGGCGAGTCGTGGAGCTCTGCCGCCAGCATTTCGGCGAAATCAACGCCAAGGCGTTCAAGGACAAGCGCCTCAAGATCGAGATTGCCGACGCCTTCGAATATCTCGGAAGGCCCGCCAGCAAAGGCCGTTTCGACTTGATCGTCGCCGATCGTCCCGATCCGGTGGGGCCGGGAAAAGCACTATTCGGCGAGACGTTCTACGACCGTGTGAAGGCCGCGCTGAAGTCAGGCGGCTTCGCCACCTTTCAGACCGGTGTGCCGTTCTACCAGCCCTGGGAGATCACCGAGGCGCTGGAAGAGCTGCGCGATTTCTTCCCGCAGTCGGGGCTCTATCTCACCGTCGTTCCCAGCTACATCGGCGGCTTCATGGCGCTGTCCTGGGCTGGCAAGGGCAGGAAGCTCGGCACGCCGGCAGGCATCCGCAAAGCAGCGGCGGCGCTCAGAAGGTCACGGATCAAGACGGACTATTACAACGCCGACATCCACGCGGCTGCGTTCGCGCTGCCGCAGTGGATCAAGCGGCTCGTGCCCTGTGCGTGAGTTTGCCGGCTGCAGACGACCGTGAGCGCGCGCTCTACGCGCGGTTGACGGCGCTGGGTATCTCCTGGACGACGCACGCCCACGCGCCCGTGTTCACCGTCGAAGAGGCCGCTGCGCTCTACGCCAGCCAGCCTGGCGGCCACACCAAGAACCTCTTCCTGAAGGACAAGAAGAACTGTCTGTGGCTCGTAGTGGCGCGCGATGAGCTGCGAATCGACCTCAACGCCCTCGCCCGCCAGCTCGGTGCGCCTCGTTTGTCGTTCGGCTCTGCCGAGCTTCTGATCACCTCGCTCGGGATCGAGCCCGGCTCGGTGACGCCGTTCGCGATCATGAACGACACGGCCGGCCAGGTCCGCATCGTCCTGGACGAGAACATGCTCGCGCTCGAGCCGCTCAACTTTCACCCGCTGCGCAACGATCGCACGACTGCCATTACCGCAGCTGATCTACTCAAGTTCATCCGCTCCTGCGAGCATGAGCCAGTCATCGCAGTGTTGCCGGAACGAACATGAACAAAGTCGAAGTGCTTGGAGGCCGAACGCTCAAGGGACGGTTCATCGCGCTGGAAATTCTTGAACAACGTCATTTCGACGGACTCGTGCGGGCGGGCAGCGATCCGGCGATCTGGACCTACATGCCGCACGACGTGTCGAACGGCCCGCGCGTATTTCTCGAATGGCTCGCTCATGAAAACATAAGCGGCCGCATGATCACCTACGCCGTCCGCCGTCTCGCCGACGATGCGCTCGTGGGTTCCACATCGTATCTTTCCATCGTGCCCGAGCATGCCCGGGTCGAGATCGGCGCAACCTGGTATGAGCCCGGCGCCCAGGCATCCGCAGTGAATCCGGAAGCGAAATATCTCCTTCTCGGCAACGCGTTCGGCTCCAACTACAACCGGGTCGAGCTCAAGACCGACTCGAGGAACAAGCGTTCGCAGGCCGCGATGAGAAAGATGGGCGCGACGGAGGAAGGCGCCCTGCGCGGCCATCTGTGGATGCCGCAGGGCTATTACCGGGATTCCGTGTACTTTTCGGTTCTCGCCTCGGAGTGGCCAGAAGTGAAGGCGGGATTGGAGGCGCGGTTAGCGACGTTTGGTTGAGCTAGCATCGCCGCAATTTCGAGAAACTTTCGTTTCCAATAGCTCACCATGGCCGGGCTTGACCCGGCCACCCAGTGCGGCGTGTCAGCGCCGCAAACCATGAGTCATTCGGCGCGTCGACACGCGCCGGCTGGATGGCCGGCTCGTGGCCGGCCACGGTGAAGAGGAGGTATAGTTTTCAATCACCACAGTGCTACGTCTTCAACCACCGCGGCGCTCTCAGACCAAAATGCCTCTGCAGCATCGTTTCGGCGCGTTCAAGCGCGCCTTCCACCCAGCCCTGCGCGAAGGAGTAGGCCTCGCCGCAGACGAACAGGTTCCGGTCCGCCATCGGCTTCAGCATCGCTTCGCCGTCGATGGCACCGTCATGGCCGAGCGCGTAGTAGTGCCAGCCGCCGCCATAGGGATCGACCGACCAGTCCTGGAAGCGCGCGGCGAGCGGCTTCAACGACGTGCCGCCGATGACGAGTTGCGCCTCGCGGTGGACTTCACGGACGAGCGGTGCGTCGCCCGGTAGCGCCGTGAAACCCGACGGACTCGGCTCGGTGACGAGCGACTTCCATGTCAGCACGGATTTCTCATCACAATAGGCCATGAGCACGCCATATCCGTTTGAGGGCTCGCTCGGCGGACGCGCCGTCTCCGATCCCAAGCAGTAGAACTGGCGCGCCGGCATGTCCGTGACGGAGCGGCCCTCGACGATGCCGTGATCGCGCCACCAGGGCCGCTGGTAGAGGAGCAGGCTCTTGCAGGCCAGGATCGGCGTCACCGATTCGATCAGGGCGGCGAAGCGCGCCTCATGCGCATCCGGAAATTCGGTGATGCATTCCAGTGCACGGCGCGGCATGGCAAGAATGATTCGAGCCACCGTCAGTGACGTTTGCCGGTTATGCCCGTCGCGAAAGACTAGATCGAAGCCAGTACCGCGCGTGCGCAGGCTGACCAGCCGTTCGCGTGTCGCGATTGCGGCGCCTGCTTTCGCCGCGCGTTCCGCCAAGGTCAGCGGCAGTCGCTGGTAGCCGCCAACCAAAGTGCTGAACGGCTTGCTCTCGTCGTCGTGGACGAAGACATAGTCCATCTCGTCGAGGCCGGTTTCGCCTTCGACCCAGTCGTCGTAGCCAGAAGCATCCTCCGTGAACTCCAGCTCCTCTGCGCTCATGCCCTGCAGGAGCAGATCGCGATTGGTCCAATCCTTGAGCGAACGATTCTTGAACCTGAAATTCGTGCGAATTTTGCGCCAATCGGCCGGTGTCATGTGGGACGCGTCCGGCAGGACGTTCGCGATGGCGCGCTGGAAATAGTCCGCGCCCGGCCGTTGGTCCGCGTTGGGTATGCGATAGGCAAATCGCGCACGGCCGGTTCGGACGTCCTTCTGGGAAAAATTCTTCCCGCGCAGCAGCATTCGATTGGGATCTCGGTCGACGGGGTAGTCGCGCGCGGCAAGACCCAGATGCCCGGCAAGACCCGAGACGTGGCGATGCGCTTGCAGAAACCGCATACCGCCCGCTTCGGCGACCAAATGAGGCGCTTGCGGGAACCAAACCGAGTGCAACCGTCCGCCGATGCGCCCACTCGCCTCGAATAGCCGCACACGAAGGTCCGGGCGTTCCTGTCGCAACCGCCGCGCCGCATAGACGCCCGAAACGCCGCCGCCGACAATTGCAACATCGAGATCGAATGCCCCGGCATCCGTTGAGACGGGCGCAACTGCCAGAGCAGCGGCAGTACCGAGAAACACGCGCCTGGAGATCGTCATGGGGTTTCCCACTGTCCCGTGGCGCGATGGTGGAGCGGGGCCGTGACCGCTTCAAGGCAGGAATCCGGCAATCCAGTCCGCGAAGCTCTTTTCTTTCGCGTCGCTTACGCCCATCTTCCCGCCAGAGCAGCAGAGAGACAATTCCATGGCATTGATCGGTCCGACCGGACGGCCTGTGTCGGCGCCCAAGCCGGCCAGCCAGCAACCGGCGGCGTCGGGCCCCAGCCCGCACATCAAGGACAGCAATCTGGAAACCTTCGCCGCCGACGTGCTGGAAGCGTCGCGCGAAGTACCGGTGATTGTCGATTTCTGGGCGCCGTGGTGCGGGCCCTGCAAGCAACTCGGGCCGGCGCTGGAGAAAGCCGTGGCCGAAGCGAACGGCGCGGTGAAACTGGTGAAGGTCAATATCGACGAGAACCAGGAGATCGCGCGCCAGTTGCGCATCCAGTCGATCCCGACGGTGTACGCCTTCAAGAACGGCCAGCCGGTCGACGGCTTCATGGGCGCGATTCCCGACAGCCAGATCCGCACCTTCGTCCAGCAGCTTGCCGGCGGCGGCGAACATGGCGGAGCCGATCATGCTGCCGAAGTCCTTGCCGCGGCCGACGAAGCGTTGCTGGCGGGCGACATCGCGACGGCGGCACAGGCCTATGGTCATGTCCTGCAGGACGAGCCGGGTCATCCCAAGGCCGTCGCGGGGCTTGCACGCTGCTATCTCAAATCGGGTGACGTCGAGCGGGCGAAGAAGACACTGCAGCTGGTGCGCCCGGACGGTGCGACCGACGAGGCGGTGCGCGCCGTCGAAGCGGAGTTGAAGCTGCGCGAGCAGGCGTCGGCTGCGGGCGACACCGCCGATCTCACCGCAAAGCTCACCGCCGATCCCGCCAACCATCAGGCACGCTATGACCTGGCGCTGGCGCTCGATGCCAAGGGTGACCGCGAAGGCGCCCTGACCGCCTTGCTGGAAATCGTCAAGCGTGACCGCAAATGGAACGAGGAGATGGCGCGCAAGCACCTCGTCACCTTGTTCGAGGCAATGGGGCCGACCGATCCGCGTACGATCGACGCGCGGCGGCGTCTGTCCGCAATTCTGTTCTCCTGAGGCGACATGGCCGGGCGCTATCACAACATCGATGACCTGCCCGGAACGCTGGGGATATTTCCGCTTACCGGCGTGCTCGTTCTGCCGCGCGGACAATTGCCGCTGAATGTGTTCGAACCTCGCTATCTCGCACTTGTCGAGTCCGCGTTTTCGGGCAGCCGCCTGATCGGCATGATTCAACCGGTCGAACACGAGGAGAAGACGCTCAAGCCTGCTCTGTCGGGCATCGGCTGCGCGGGCCGCATCACGGGATATCGCGAGACGGACGATGGGCGCTACCTGATCACGCTCACCGGCATCTGCCGCTTTCGCGTATCCCAGGAACTGACGGTCGAAACGCCTTACCGCCAGGTGATTGCCGACTACGCGCCCTTTGCCGGCGATCTTGCCGAGGGAAGCGATGGCGATTTTCCGCGCGAACGCCTGCTCGCCGCGTTGAACAGCTATCTCTCGCGGCGGGAGCTGAAGGCGGATTGGCGCAGCGTCATGAACGCGCCGGCCGAAACCCTGGTCAACGCGCTGGCAATGCTCTGCCCGTTCGAACCGGCAGAGAAGCAGGCGCTGCTCGAGGCACCGGGCTGGCCGGAACGGGTCAGCACGCTGTTGGCGCTGCTGGAAATGGCGGGCGCGTCGAGCGGCCCCAATACGATAAACTGATCCGATGGAGCCCGATCCCAAACTGCTCGAGATTCTGGTCTGCCCTGTCACCAAAGGGACGCTGCGCTACGATCGAGCCAAGCAGGAACTGATCAGCCCACAGGCCGGGCTCGCCTATCCGATTCGTAATGGTATACCGATAATGCTCGCCGGCGAGGCGCGTGAACTGACGGACGCTGAGCGGGACGCCAGATGAGCGGCGCAGCGAAGCGTCCCTGGCCGACGGAGCTGCGCCTCAGCCCGGACAAGGCCCGGCTTACCACCGTCTTCGACAGCGGCGAGCAATTTGTCCTGCCCGCGGAGTATCTACGCGTGGAATCGCCCAGTGCCGAAGTTCAAGGCCATGGTGGCGACCAGAAGCAGATCGTCACCGGCAAGGAACAGGTCAGGATCGACGCCCTTGAGCCGGTCGGAAACTATGCCGTGCGCATCCGCTTCGATGACGGCCACGACACTGGCCTGTTCAGCTGGGACTATCTGCACGAGTTGGGCCGCGAGCAACGCACCAAATGGGCGGCCTATTTGAAGGCAGCCAACCGGCGCTAGAATTGCCGGGCCGAACTGGGGCGGACGGGCGCGCATGAACGACAAACCGGACCTGAAGTCGAAGCGAGCGCAGCCTCGCGAGTTCACGCCGGGCAGCATGGTCCGCCTGCCCCGCGGCAAGCGTCTTGCGATCATGAAGGGCCAGGACAGTTCGCGCTGGACCGATGTCTATCACGCCGTCCTGACTGCGCCCTGGTGGCTGTTCTTCCTCGGTCTTGCCGGCTTCTTCGCCGCGATCAACGTTGTGTTCGCGCTGTTCTATCTCTCAGATCCCAACGGGCTCGAGCATGCGCGGCACGGAAATTTCTGGGACGCCTTCCTCTTCAGCGTGCAGACCATCGGCTCGATCAACTACACCGTCTTCGTGCCGCAGACGGTCTACGCGAATATCGTGGTCAGCTTCGAGGCGTTCTTCGGCCTCCTCACGCTCGCCCTGTTCACCGGTATCATTTTCGCGCGTTTCTCGCGGCCGTTCGCCCGCGTGATTTTTTCCAAGGTCGCGATCATCGCCCCGTTCGACGGGGTACCGACACTGATGTTTCGCGCCGCCAACCAGCGCGGCAACCAGATTCTCGACGCCTCCATCACCCTTTCGGTCGCGCGTCAGCAGACCACCAGGGAAGGCGTGACGATGCGCCGCTTCGAGGAATTGAAGCCGGTGCGCGAGCGCACCTCGCTGTTCGCCCTGTCCTGGACCGTCATGCACCGGATCGACGAGACGAGCCCGCTGTTCGGACTGACCCCCGCCACCTGCTCGGACAACCAGCTCGAAATCGTCGCGCTTCTGAACGGCATGGACGAAACCTTGGCGGACCGCATTTACGCGCGCTATTCCTACGTACCGGACGACATTCTGTGGGATCACCGCTTTGTCGACGTAATTTCCGTCCAGAACGGGCGGCGGATTGTCGATCTGACGCTCTTCCATGACACGGTGCCGCTGTCCGGCAACGCGCCTTGAGCCTGCCGGGCGCGGCCGTTAAGGTCCGGCCGCGATGGTACCCTTCAAGAAACTCTCCGGCGTCGCGGCGCCGCTCAACATGATCAATGTCGACACCGACATGATCATCCCCAAGCAATTTCTCAAGACGATCAAGCGCACCGGCCTCGGTTCGGCTCTGTTCCACGAGATGCGCACACGCCCCGACGGCAGCGAGAATCCGGATTTTGTGCTGAACAGGCCTGCCTACAAGAAAACGCAAATTCTTGTGACCGGCGCGAATTTCGGCTGCGGCTCCAGCCGCGAGCACGCGCCATGGGCGCTGCTCGACTTCGGCATCAAATGCGTCATCGCGCCGAGCTTCGCCGACATATTCTACAACAACTGCTTCAAGAACGGCATTCTGCCGATTACCCTGCCGCAGTCCGAGATCGACAAGCTGATGGATAATGCCGAGCGCGGTTCGAACGCCATCATCTCGGTCGATCTCGAAGCGCAGGAGATCCGCGGGCCCGATGGCGGCTGCATCAAGTTCGAGATCGATCCGTTCCGCAAGCAATGCTTGCTCAATGGCTGGGACGATATCGGCCTTACCTTGCGCAACGAAAACAAGATTTCGAACTTCGAGGCGAAGCGGAAACGCGAGATGCCGTGGGCGTGAGGCGATCATGAGCGATGTAATATTGCGCGAACTCAAGGACGGTCTTCTGACCGTCACCCTGAACCGTCCGGACAAGCTGAACGCGCTCAGCTTCGAGAGTTTCAAGGGCTTGTCCGCTGCGGTCGATTTCGCGCTGGCGAACAAAGACAAGGTCGGTTGCGTGGTGTTGCGCGGCGAGGGGCGCAGCTTTTGTGCCGGAAACGATCTGGGCGATCTCAGCGGCGTGTTCAGTGACGGCGACAATTCCAAATTCCGCAGCGACACGGTCGAACGGCTGGCCAGCCTGCCGATGCCGGTCATCGCCGTCGTGCAGGGACACTGCCTGACCGGCGGACTCGAATTGGCGCTGGCCGCGGATATCATCATTGCCGGCGAGAGCGCCAAGTTCGGCGACACGCACGGCAAGTGGGACCTCGTGCCCGTTTGGGGCCTCAGCCAGCGGCTGCCGCGCCGCATCGGCCGTGCCAAGGCGTTGGAGATGTCGTTCAGCGCGCGCAACGTCTCGGGGCGTCAGGCAGAGACCATTGGCCTGGCGAATTTCTGCGTGCCGGATGCCGAACTCGAGAAGGCTGTTGCCGAATTCGTCAAGGACGTGCTGGCCAATTCCTGGCGCTCCAGCCGCGCCATAAAAAAACTGATCGACGATACGGACGGCATGCCGCTGAAAGCTGGCCTCGCGCACGAGGTTCACCGCAGCGAGGGCCGCGGCCCGGAAACTGCCGCGCGTCTGCAGCGAATGCGAAAATAGCTTCTTCAATGTCATGGCCCGCAAATGCGGGCCACCCAGGTGACGCACACAAAACGAAGAAGAATGAGTCTCAGCATAATTTCGTCTTCTGGAGTCTCGGCCCAGCTGGGTGGCCCGCACTCCGGCGGGCCATGACAGTTGAGAGTTTGAGATGACATATCGAATTTTGTTCACCCCCGGCGATGGCATCGGTCCCGAAGTCGTCGAGGACACGCGGCGTGTGCTCGGCTGGTTCGCGCAGAACCGAAACATCTCATTCGTGACCGAGGATGCGCCGATCGGCGGCATCGCCTACGACACGTTGGGCACGTCGGAACCAGATTCGACCATCGCGAAGGCCAAGGCCGCAGATGCCGTCCTGTTCGGCGCCGTCGGTGGACCGAAGTGGGATTCGCTGCCATTCGAGAAGAAACCGGAGCGCGGACTGCTACGCCTGCGCAAGGACCTTGACCTGTTCGCAAACCTGCGCCCCGCCCTGTGCTTCGATGCACTCAAGGATGCCTCCAGCCTCAAGCCGGAGATCGTCGCGGGCCTCGACATCCTGATTGTGCGCGAGCTAACCGGCGGCGTCTATTTCGGCGAGCCGAAGCAAATCACGACACTGCCCGATGGCCAGCAGCGCGCCGTCGACACGCAGGTCTATACGACCAGCGAGATCGAGCGCATCGCGCGGGTGGCGTTCGAACTGGCACGGCTGCGCGGCAATCGCGTCACCTCGGCCGAAAAGAACAATGTGATGGTCACGGGCGTGCTGTGGAAGCAGGTGGTCCAGCGGGTGCGTGACCGGGAGTTTCCCGACGTGCACCTCTCGCACATGCTGGCCGACGCGATGGCGATGCAGCTGGTGCGAAACCCGAAGCAGTTCGACGTGATCGTGACCGATAATCTGTTCGGCGACGTGCTGTCGGACGAAGCGGCGCGCTGCCATGAATCGGCTCGTAGAGCGCAAGCTGGCGGCCGTTTGAATCCTTCGCGCCGAGCGA
>JANYBR010000333.1 GCA_025360685.1 Pseudomonadota bacterium | reverse complement strand
CCATGACACGGTGTTTGTTGTTTGAGAAGGACCCCCGTCAAGAGCCGGCATACCCCAGGATCTGCGCCAGCATGTAGCCGCAGACGATGAAGACCGGCGAAAGCATGACCAGCATGACGACCGCGCCAAGGCCGACGGATGCTGTCGTGCTCCGAACCGCGGAGGTCCCGGCCGTGGCAAGTGCAAGTTGCGAGCGCATCATTTTTATCTCCTCAATCTGCGATCCGGAAAAGTCGAACCGCTTTCTCATAAAAATTGATTCAATCAGACACGCACTAACTCCAACTCAATTTCGTCGACGGCATTTTTCGAAAGTTAGATTTAAACTGTCGCGAATTCGCGCCGGAATCGTGGCGTTTCTTCGGCGCGGTTTGGTCCATGCGTACCGGTGCGCAGTATTCGGTCCGACAATGCCGATAAGTTGAGCTTTCGCTGCAAGGCGCGATTGTGTAGAAGCGCCGCCTTCGCGTGACCGGAGGCTCACATGGCCCGCAAGAACCAGGACTTCAGCTTTTGAACCGATGAGCAAGCGCCGGAGGGGCTTTCAGCAGCGAATCCTCCGTCAAGCGCGGCCACCGCATCGTCCATGGCGACAAGGAACTTGTCGAGAAGCTGGGCCGCAATGATCCGTGCCCCTGCGGCTCGGGCAGACGCTTCAAGAAGTGCTGCATCGAATGCGACAACTTTTGTCGATCGGGCACACTATTATCGCGAGTAGCGCGTTTTCCTTTGTAAAACGGCTAAAAGGTGTCGCGACAAAAAATTTTCGCGCACTTGTCCAACACTTATCCAACGCGGGCTCGCAAGATCGCCAGCTTTTCCGCCGCACCGGAGCTTCGCGCTGTTGGATAAGTGTTGGATAGCGCGATTTGGGTCGCTCTTGAACGCTGCCAACCGGTACCCAACTGAGCGGCATGACCAGCGCCTGCACTTTTACTCCGGACTCCGCCGTGATCGCGGCGGCGCGTTCGCGCGTGGCACGCAGGCGGCCGCAGCGCGCACAAAAAGAGAAAATTTCGCCGAACAATTATGTTGCCGAACGGCGAGCGGGTGCGCCGCGCGGCAATCGCAATGCCTTCAAGCACGGGCTGAAGGGCGCCGAATGGGTCGAGCGCCGGTCCGCGGCGAGCGATCTGATGCGCGTGATCCGCAACTCGCTGGCGTTGGCCGCCATCCTGAAAACCGATCCTGGCAATCACTTGGCCCAAGACGCCTTGCGGCTGAACCGCCTGCTGTCGCGTCTGCTCACTGTCCGCTATATCGAGGCATGGGAATCGCATGACGGACAATCCGCCGCTCTGGAAAGCCACGGTCACGCTGCCGAAGGAGCTGGCAGCAGACGTCGCGGCGGCGCTCGAGCTCAGCCCGCCGACGCCGCAGGCGGTGCTGATCGTGGACGAGCTGTTCCAAGACAGCGCGACCGTCGAAGCCCTCTACAGCGCAGCGCCGGACGTGGAATTTCTGTCGCGCCTGACCGGACACGCGATCACGGCGGCGCCACTGCCGGATCAGGACTGGATCAAGCTCAGCCAGGAGGGCTTGCCGCCGGTGCGCGCGGGTCGCTTCTTCGTCCATGGCGCGCACGATGCGGGGCAGGTGCCGCCCGGCGTGATCGCGATGCGCATCGAGGCGGGGCTGGCATTCGGCACGGGCCATCACGAGACGACCGCGCTGTGCCTCGCCGCGCTCAGCGAGCTGGCGAAACGGCGCACGTTCAAGCGCGTGCTGGACCTTGGCTGCGGCACAGGACTGCTCGCCATCGGCGCGGCGAAGCTGTGGCGAAAGCAAGTCATCGCGTCGGACATCGATCCGGTTGCGGTGGGCGTCACACGAGAAAATGCGCGCGCCAATGGCGCGGCGCCGTTCGTGCGCGCGGTCACGGCGGACGGACTGACGCATACCGCGATCCGCCGGCGCGCGCCGTTCGATCTGATCGTTGCCAACATCCTGGCCAGCCCGCTGACGCAGCTCGCACCCGCCATCGTGCGCTCGCTGACCAAGGGCGGCATGCTGGTGTTGTCCGGCCTGCTGGCGAACCAGGAGAATCTTGTTGTCAGTTTTTACGCGCCGCATGGCCTTATCTTGCGCGCCCGCCGCCGCGACGGACCATGGAGCGCGCTGGTTTTGGAAAAACCCCTACCCTCACCTTGACGGAGGGTCGAAAAATTCGGAGCGCAGTGACGTATTTTTCGGGGAGGGGTGCGTCGGCAGCAGATCGCCCCTCCCCGAAATTTGCTTCGCAAATCTCGACCCTCCCTCAAGGGGAGGGTCGAAATGCTGCTATGGTTGCGGTCGCAGGCATCGTGAAAGTACGCTAATCCCATGGACAAAATCGGCCCCTTTCAGACTTACGAAAACGAAACCGACGCGGCGACCTGTGCGCCCCGGCTTGCTGCGCTGCGCTCCGAGTTGGACCGGCGCGGCCTTGACGGCTTCGTCGTGCCGCGCGCCGACGAGCATCAGGGCGAGTATGTGCCCAAGCGCGCCGAACGGCTCGCCTGGCTCACATCCTTCACCGGCTCCGCCGGTGCGGCCGTGGTGCTCAAGGACAAGGCGGCCGTGTTCGTCGACGGCCGCTATACCCTGCAGGTCCGCCAGCAGACCGACACCAAGCTGTTCGAACCGCGAGATCTCGTGGAGGAAGGTCCCGCCGGTTGGGTCGCCAAGTCTCTGCCCAAAGGCGCCAAGCTCGGCTACGACCCATGGCTGCACACCGCCGCCGCTGTCGAAGGCTTGCGCGCCGCCGCGGAAAAATCGGGTGGCTCGATCGTCGCCTGCGACACCAATCCGATCGATGCGGTGTGGCAGGATCAGCCGGATGCGCCGGCCGCGAAGGCCATCGTCCACGCCATGAACGTCGCCGGCGAGAGCGCCGAGTCCAAACGCACCCGCATCGCCGAAGAGGTGAAGACGCAAGGCGCCGACGCCGCCGTGATCACGATGCCGGACTCGATCTGCTGGCTGCTCAACATCCGCGGCGGCGACGTACCGCATACGCCGTTCGCGCTGTCGTT
>JANYBR010000330.1 GCA_025360685.1 Pseudomonadota bacterium | reverse complement strand
GGCATTGACAGCGCGACGCGCGTTGGCTCGCTGCGGGCTTCAGGTGATCGATCTGCATACAGGCGACGTCGTCCACTGGCTGCGCCTGGAAGGGATGGTCAGCGAGTTGTATGATGTCGTCGTGCTGCCTGGCGTAGTGCGGCCGATGGCGCTTGGCTTCAAGACCGACGAGATTCAGCGCCTGCTTACCATCGGCGTGGCCGGCGTCTTGTGAGGGGACGATCACGGCGCATCGGAGGGCTCGGTGACCACGATGGCGCGCGGCAGCTCTCCGGCTGCGTAAATGTCCCACATGGCACGGTAGGCCCGCTCCAAATTGCGCGTGAGGCGGGCGGTATCGAACAGGGGCCAACGGGTTCGATTGACCGCCAGTCGATCGCGCAGTTGCTGTAGTTCGTCGGGATTTTGGGCCAGTCTGACGGCACGCCGTTCGTAGTCCTCCAAGTTTTGCGCGATCAGCTCGGGCAGGCCGACGTTCGTCACCAGGCTGCCCGCCACGCGAGAGGCAAAGGTTTCGCCCAGGCAGGTCAAGACCGGCAGGCCCGCCCACAGGGCATCACTTGCCCCGGTATGGGCGTTGACGGGGAACGTGTCCAGGAACAGGTCGGCCAGAGTCAGGCGTGCGAGATGTTCGCGCTTGGGCCGATGGTGCGCAAACACCAACCGGTGGGACGCCAGTCCCCGCGCCGCCGCCTCTTGCCGCAGGTTCCGTTCGGCCGTTTCGCCGCCGGAATAGAGCCAAAGCACGCTACCTGGCACCTGCTCCAGGATCTTCATCCAGATGCCGAACAATCCGGGCTCGAACTTGTAACTGTTGTTGAATGAAGTGAAGACGAATCCGCGCTCGGGCAGGCCAAAGTCGGCCCGGCTCAGTCGCGTGGCGGCGACCTCCTGCTCGCGATCGTTGACCAGGTAGCAATGCGGTAGAAGCACGAGACGTTCGCTGTAGCCCGCCGCCAGGTCGAGCGGCGTCACGACCCTGTCGCTGACCAAATAATCGAGGAACGACGCCCCCATCGATCCCGCGTAGCCAATGTAGCTGACCTGGATCGGCGCCGGCCGCAGGGCGACGATTTCTTCGCGCGCCCCGCCGGTGTGGCCCATTAAATCGACAAGGATGTGAATCCGGTCGGCGTGAATCTGACGCGCGCTCTCAAGAGTGGAGAGCGGGGCCAGGTCGTGAAAATGATCGCAGTCCCGCTGCACGCGCTGGCGATAACTGCTGTTGTCATTGGGTCCGTAAGAGTAGGCGAAGATCTCGAAGTCGTTGCGGTCGTGCAAGCCGAACAAACTTTGCATCAGGTGCATCAGGGCATGATCGTGGAAGGTGCCGCCGATATAGCCGATCCGCAGCCGACCAGTGCGCGAGCGTGAGTGCGTGACGTTCAGAGAATCCCGTAGCGAGGCGAGGTTGCGCACCATCAACTCGGAATAACTACGGGCAACCGCCAGGTGCACGGCCGGCGGCCACGGCATGGTCATCGTGTTGAACGGCGTGATCGACGGGCGCTGTCCCGCCTCGAGTCGTTGTTCCACGTCGCGCCGCAGCCGGTCGAAGTCGGCCTGGCGATTTTTCCAGTCGCACAAAAGTTCGCGAATACGCACCAGGCAAGCGAACGCTTCCGCGTGATCGGGCTGCAGCGTCAACACGTGCTCGAACACCGGCAGAGCAGCGTCCCAGCGAGCTTGCTGAAGCAGAACGTGGCCGAGCTGTTCGAGGGCTTCGAGAAAGTCGGGCTTGATTCGCAGGGCCGTTTTCAAGGCAACGATCGCCTCGTCGGTTCGTCCCTGCGCCGCTAGAGCGATCCCCAGGTAGCAATGGGCCTTGACATAGTCCGGACGAAGCCGAACCGCTTCCTGGTAGCTGCCGACCGCCGTGGGTTCGCCTTGCGCGCGCAGAGCATTGCCGAGGTTGCAGTGCGCCTCCGGATAGTTTGGCTGCAACGCCAGGGCACGCCGCAGCTCGACGACGGCCTCGGCGTGCTTCCCTTGGTCGTGAAGGATCGCTCCCAGGTTGTTGTGCGGGATGGCGTAATCCGGCTTGAGCCGAATCGCCTCGGTAAACGAGGCGGCCGCGGCAGTCAAGTCGCCCTGGATGTGGAGCGCCCTGCCCAAGTTTGTGTGCGCTCGCGGCTGGTTGGGCTGCAAAGCCAGACTTCGGCGCAAACTGGCTACGGCCTCGTCGAGCTCGCCCTGGTCAAGCAGGATGAGACCCAGCGCGTGATGGCCGGCGGCATGGGCCGGGTCCAGACGCAGAGCCTCCCGAAAACTGGTTAACGCCTCGCCATGTCCTCCCCGGGCGCGGTGAGCCTCGCCCAAAGCATGATGAAAGCGCGCCTGATCCGGTTGCAACAGCGTGGCGTGGTGAAAATGAAGCAGGGCTCGGTTCGTCTGCCCGGCGTCCAGCGCTACGACGCCGAGTAGGTAGATCGCCTCAAGGTCCAACGGCTCTTGTTGAAGAACCTCCCAGCACAAACGCTCGGCCTGCGCAGGCTGGCCCGCCTGGTAATGTCGCAGGGCATCGGCATAAGTGGCGCTAACCTTGCTCACGGCGGCACCGCCTGCTGGTATCCCTGTCGGCTCGGCGCTGATATAGAAAATATGTTCGACGCCATACTGCGTGTCCGTTCGCAGGCCTTCCTCCAGAGACCAGGTCAGTCCCGTCAAGCACGCAGTCAAGTCGTCACGGGCAAAAGCAATATCGGGAA
>JANYBR010000278.1 GCA_025360685.1 Pseudomonadota bacterium | reverse complement strand
CCCCAGTCGAAACTTTCCTTGTGTACGTTAAACATCTGCTTCTTCTTTCTTCGTCTGCCGCAGCCGGATTGCCGCGCGCAGTTTGCGCTCAGGCACCATCGCCCGAACGCGGTTGCACGCCTTGGCCCATGCCTCGGCGTGCGCATGCGCGCAAGGCCGCGACCATCGCGACCTCCCGCGAAATTTTTGTCTTGATGAAATCCGGACCGTTCAGCGGCGCAGGCCCAGGCGTTCGATCAGCGCTTCATAGCGCTTCACGTCGGCCGACTTCACATAGTCGAGCAGCTTGCGACGCGTCGAGACCATCTTGATCAGGCCGCGGCGCGAATGATTGTCCTTGCTGTGCAACTTGAAATGCTCGGTCAGATTGTTGATGCGCTCCGAGAGAACCGCGACCTGGACTTCCGGCGAACCTGTGTCGCCTTCCTTGGTCGCATATTGCGCAACAACTTCCTTCTTGCGTTCTACAGTAATCATAGCGGTCATCGGGTCCCAAAGTTGAATACACGAAACGGCCGAAGCTCGCCTTGCGCGAATTCGGCCAATGCCACTGGTTCGCCCTCAACTGTGGAGAGAAAAACAGTGAGCCCCTGAAGATCGCCGCCGGGAGATTGGCCTTCCGTGATCTTCGCGAACTGGTTCGCGCGGATCAGGATCGGATTGCCGCTTTTCAGGCGAACCGCATCCGGGCCCGTTACGGCCAGCGCCGGGATGCCGTCCAGCGCGGTCGAAATTGGCCTCAAGTGCTCAAAAGCGGCGGGAATATGCATAAAACCCTTGAGGGTTTCCAGTGCAATCGCGTCGTCCACTGAAAAGGAGCCGATCCGGGTGCGCCGGAGTTGCGAGACATGGCCCACGGTGCCCAGAAAGATAGCCAAATCGCGCACCCAAGCCCGCACGTAAGTGCCTTTACCACAACGTATTTCGAACTCGGCATGGTCCGGATCTGGCATGGCCAATAGAGAGGCCTCGAATATTTCCACGTTCCGGGGCTCGAGGGCCACCGCCTGGCCTTCCCGGGCCAGGTCGTAGGCCCGTTCGCCCTGAACCTTGATCGCAGAGTAGGCCGGAGGCACCTGGACAAGGGTGCCGGTGAAGCGGGGCAGAGCCGCCTCGATCTCCTCCTTCGACGGTCGCCGCTCGGACGTGGCGGTGACTCTTCCTTCGGCATCGTCGCTGTCGCGCGCCTCGCCCCACCGCGCCGTGAAGCGATAGGTTTTCTTCGCGTCCATCGCGTAGGGCACCGTCTTGGTCGCTTCGCCGAGCGCGATGGCAAGCACACCGGTGGCCATCGGATCGAGCGTTCCGGCGTGGCCGGCCTTTTGCGCATCGAACACCCGCTTCACCGCGCCGACGGCCTGGGTCGAGGTCACGCCTTGCGGCTTGTCGACAATGACCCAGCCATGCACGGGCCGGCCTTTTTTTCGGCGTGCCATCGGAGCCCGTCAGTCCTTGCTGTCGTCGCCGTCCGGCGTCGACAGATCGCGCCGGACAACGGGCGATTTCAGGAGGCTCTCGATCTTCTGCGCCTCGGCGAAGGATTCATCTTCCAGAAAACGCAACTCGGGCGTGAATTTGAGCGCGATAAGGTGCCCCATCTCGCTGCGCAGATAGCCTTTGTTGCGATTGAGCGCGGCCACGATCGCCTTGGCGTTCTTGCCACCCAGCGGCTCGCAATAGATCGTCGCATAGCGCATGTCGGCCGATGGCTTGACCTGTGTAATCGTCACCGACACACCGGCGAGGTCCGGATCGCGCAGATCGCCGCGGCGAAGAACGTCCGCAAGCGCATGGCGCAGCATCTCGCCGACGCGAAGCTGCCGCTGCGAGGGGCCGGTGTTTGAAGAGCGGGAATGGTTGCGGGACATGGATGAATTTTGTTTATCTTGTCGAGTTTGCATGGGTGAGGCGCCGGGCCTCTTGTGCAAATTCCAGCGCGGCGGATTCTGAGGAAAAACAGCGCTTCGGAACAACATGCGCAGCCGCGCGGTCAATGAACAGATAGATATGGGATCTGGTCTCGACAATGCGATTTACGGCATGCCAGGCGGTACGGCCTTCGCCGCGGTGACTTTTCCACCTGATCCCATCCGGCGCTAATTCGATATCGGTGGGCGAAAGGAATGGACCCCTCGGATCGAGTAGCGATTTCATCCGAAATCTGCTGACGAACCGCGAAGAGAGCAGATAGACCCAGAACGCGAACGGTGCCGTGAGCAGAAGACCGATAGGTTGCGAGAGCTGGAATACTTTCTCAAGCACCGCAGGCGCACCGAACAGTAACATCAGCATGATGGCCAAACCGGGGAGCAACCAGAGCCATGCGCGCCATGCGGAAAGCTGCCCGCTCTGCAATACGCGTAGAGCTGCCGAGTAGTCTTCCGCCGTGTTTGAAACGTGAACGGAAAGAGTGTCGCTCATCGCGAGAATTCCAATGTGGCTAACCTACAGCGCGCGCTGGATTGTCTCGACCTCGAAGCACTCGATGACGTCGCCCTTTTGCATGTCCTGGTAGTTGGCGAACGCCATGCCGCATTCCTGGCCCGACTGAACTTCGCGCACTTCGTCCTTGAAGCGCTTGAGAGTCGACAGATCACCTTCGTGGATCACGACATTGTCGCGGATCAGGCGAACCTTCGAGCCGCGGCGCACCACGCCGTCGGTGACGCGGCAGCCGGCCACCTTGCCGACCTTAGAGATAGTGAAGACCTCAAGTATCTGCGCATTGCCAAGCAGCTTCTCGCGGACTTCCGGCGCCAGCATGCCCGAGAGCACGGTTTTGATGTCGTCCACGACATTGTAGATGATGTTGTAGTAGCGAATGTCGACGCCGTCGCGCTTGGCTCGTTCGCGCGCCAACTTGTCTGCGCGCACGTTGAAGCCGATGACGCCGGCGCCGCTTGCATGGGCGAGGATGACGTCGCTTTCGGTGATGCCGCCGACGCCGGATTGCAGCACCTGCACGGCGACTTCATCGGTGCCAAGCTTGGCGAGCGCGCCCTGGATGGCTTCGGACGAACCTTGCACATCGGCCTTGATGACCAGCGGCAACAAACGCTTCTCGCCGCTGTCGCGGGTCTTGAGCAATTGGTCGAGCGTTTGGCGTGACGAGGACGCCTGACGCGCCTCGCGGCGCTTGCGCGCGCGGTATTCGGTGACTTCGCGGGCGCGCGCTTCACTCTCGACGACGACCATCTCGTCGCCGGCTTCCGGCGCGCCGGATAGTCCGAGCACTTCGACCGGCGTAGCCGGGCCGGCCGTCGCTACGGTTTCACCGCGATCATTCTGCAACAGGCGCACCTTGCCCCATTCGGAACCGGCGACGACGATGTCGCCGACCTTCAAGGTGCCGCGCTGCACGAGGACAGTTGCGATCGGGCCGCGGCCGCGATCCAGCTTGGCCTCGATCACTGCGCCTTCGGCGGAGCGCTCGGGATTGGCCTTCAGATCGAGCAGTTCGGCCTGCAGCAGAATGGCTTCTTCGAGTTTGTCGAGATTAGTGCCTTTGGTGGCGGACACTTCGATGGCGAGCGTCTCGCCACCCAGTTCTTCGACCTGGATTTCGTGTTGCAGCAGCTCGGTTTTCACGCGCTGCGGATTGGCGTCGCCCTTGTCGATCTTGTTGACCGCAACGATGATCGGAACATGCGCGGCCTTGGCGTGCGCGATGGCTTCCACGGTTTGCGGCATGACGCCGTCATCGGCGGCAACGACCAGGATCACCAAATCGGTGACCTTCGCGCCGCGTCCGCGCATCGCTGTGAATGCCGCATGGCCCGGCGTGTCGAGGAAGGTGATTTTGTGGCCGCCCTTCAAGGTGACCTGGTACGCGCCGATATGCTGCGTGATGCCGCCCGCTTCGCCTGAGACCACGTCGGTCTTGCGCAACGCGTCGAGCAAGGATGTCTTGCCATGGTCGACATGGCCCATGACGGTGACGACCGGCGGACGCGACACGCGTGCCTCGTCCGTATCGGCGGCGCCTTTCAGACCTTCGAGAACGTCCGATTCCGCCACGCGCTTGACCGTGTGACCATATTCGGCGGCGACCAGTTCGGCTGTGTCGGCGTCGATGACGTCGTTGGCGGTCGCCATGTGGCCGTTCTTCATTAGCACCTTGATGATGTCGACCGAGCGGCGCGCCATGCGGTTGGCGAGTTCGGCGACGGTGATCGTCTCGGGAATTGTCACTTCGCGCGGACCGGCGGGACCTGCCGGAGCTTGCTGCGCACCCTTGTTGACGCGCTGCAGATGGCGGCGATAGGCGGCGACGGAACGCGTGCGCTCGTCGTCACCGGAAAGTGCACGTGTCACAGTGAGCTTGCCGCGGCGGCGGCTGTCTTCGCCGACCTTCTTGGCGGCAGGAACCTTGGCGGCGACCTTGACGCCCTTCTTGGTGGTCGCCTCTTCCTCTTCTTCCTCGAGCGGACGGCGCACCCGCGGTGCTCCAGCGGCCGCAGCGGCGGTCGCGGCAGGCTCGTGCTTCGTATCGCGGCGTGCGGCTTCTTCTTCGGCGTGTTTGCGGGCGAGTTCCTCGGCGGCCTTGCGGGCGTCTTCCTCGGCCTTGCGGCGCGCTGCGGCGTCCTTCTCGCGCGCAAGTTTTTCTTCCTCGACGGCACGGTGGCGGGCGTCTTCTTCGGCGCGTTTGCGCGCTTCGACTTCGTAGACGCGGGCATCGGCGAGAGCGGCACCACGGCGCTGCTTCTCTTCTTCCGTCAGCTGGCGCAGGACCACGCCGGCGCGCGGAGCGGCATCGCGCGGTGTTGCGGCCGGAGTTGCGGCTGCAGGCGCAGTAGATGTGGCTTTGCTCGCGGCGGGTGTGGCCGCCTTCTCAGGCGCCTTCGTCGCGGCCGGACCAAGCGTGCGTTTCTTCTCGACCACCACGGCCTTGGTGCGCCCGTGGCTGAAGCTCTGCTTCACGGTCGAAGTTTCCGTCTTCTTCAGCGTCAGGGTCTTGGCGCCAGACGGTTTCTTCGTGGTGTCGTTCGTATCGGTCATACGTCTCTTTCGATTGGGCTGACCGGCATGGCCACGGAACGAAGGCTCGAAAGCCGTCCCGCGTCCAAGCTCAGCCGTTCCTGAAGGCGCCCGGATTTGAGGGCTGCATGTATCACATTCTCGCGGCCCACGGCCACGCTCAATTCTGCCGATGTAAGGCACTCAACCGTCTGGATTTTCAGGCCGCGCGCGTGGCAGGCACCAAAAATCTTGCGCTTGCCGTCCGCCGCGCCGTCGGACGCCTCGAGCAGGAGCGCCGGCGGCGCATCGGACTGCAAGGCGCGCAGCACTGAATCGAAACCCATCACAAACAGTCCCGCGCGCCGTGCCATGCCGAGGTCGGACTGGATGCGCTCGACCAGCCGCGTTTCGACTCGCGCCACCAGATCGGGGGCCACCTTCACGTTCGCTTTCGCGGCCTTGGCGAAAAGGTTCTTGGCAACCGCCGTCTTGAGCGCGGTGATCCCGACCCAGATGCCGCGGCCTGGCAGCTTGGCGGCAACATCGGGCGTCACCTCGCCATCGGGACTGACGACAAAGCGGATGAGTTTGCTCTCGGGCAAGACCTCGCCGCTCACGATGCACCGGCGTTCGCGCGAGCGAGAGCCGCCAGCGACATCACTTGCGCGCAGCGCTTCGTCGTCCTCGTTCTCGATTGCCTCGGCCAAACTCATGCTTCGCTTTCTTCTCCGGCTTCGCCTTCTTCCGCAGCGTCCTCTGCTGCCGCATCGGACTCCTCTGGCAGCTCTTCGATCCAGCCCGCTTTCACCCGCGCCCTCATGACGATGGCGTTGGCATCGTCGGATGTCAGGTTGAAACCCTCAAGATATCCCGGAATGCGCACGCGCTCCTTTTCCTTGTTCACCTCGTAGTAACCGAGCAGGTCGTCCGTGGCGCAGCCCGCCAGGTCTTCCAGAGTCTTGATGCCGGCCTCGCCGAGTGCAACCGCCATCGCCGGCGTGATGCCGTCGACTTCCAGCACTTCGTCGGCCACGCCGAGGGCAAGTCGCTTGTCGTCCATTTCCTTGTTCTTCGCCTCGATGAATTCGAGCGCCCGGCTCTGCAGTTCCTGCGCCGTCTCCTCGTCAAAGCCTTCGACTGCGCCCAGTTCGTTCAGCGGCACATAGGCAACGTCCTCGATGGAGGAGAACCCTTCGGAGGCCAGCAGCTGGGCAACGGTCTCGTCCACGTCGAGCGCCTCCATGAATAGCTTGGTGCGTTCGGAGAATTCCTTCTGGCGGCGTTCGGACTCTTCTGCCTCGGTCAGGATGTCGATCTGCCAGCCGGTGAGCTGCGACGCCAGGCGTACGTTCTGGCCTCTGCGGCCGATGGCGAGTGAGAGCTGCTCATCAGGCACCACCACTTCGACGCGATGGGTGTCTTCGTCGAGCACGACTTTGGAGACTTCCGCCGGTGCCAGCGCATTGACGATGAAGGTTGCCGCCTCGCCGGACCACGGGATAATGTCGATGCGTTCGCCCTGCAGTTCCTGCACCACGGCCTGCACGCGCACGCCGCGCATGCCGACGCAGGCGCCGACCGGATCGATGCTGGAATCCTTCGAGATCACCGCGATTTTGGCACGGCTGCCCGGATCGCGCGCCACCGCGCGGATCTCGATGATGCCGTCATAGATTTCCGGCACTTCCTGCGCGAACAGGCGGACCATGAATTGCGGATGCGAGCGCGAGAGGAAAATCTGCGGCCCGCGTGTCTCGCGGCGCACATCGTAGATATAAGCACGAATGCGGTCGCCGGTACGGAAGCTCTCGCGGGGAATCATCTCGTCGCGGCGCACCACACCTTCGGCACGACCGAGGTCGACCACGACCGAGCCGAACTCCGAACGCTTGACGATGCCGTGCACGATCTCACTGATGCGGTCCTTGTATTCCTCGTACTGGCGCTCGCGCTCGGCGTCGCGCACCTTCTGCACGATCACCTGCTTGGCGTTCTGCGCGTTGATGCGGTTGAAATCAACGGGCGGCAGCGTTTCGGCGATGATGTCGCCGACCTGTGCCGCAGGGTTGCGCGCGCGCGCATCGGCGAGGCTGATCT
>JANYBR010000255.1 GCA_025360685.1 Pseudomonadota bacterium | reverse complement strand
CTGTCGGTGGCCAACAAGCCGGTGCATTCTCCGAAAGACATTCTCGCCCTGATTGCTGCCGCCAGATCGAGTGGACATCGCACGGTCCTGCTTCTGGTCGCGACTCAGGGCGGCACGCGGTTCGTGGCCGTCGATATCGGTCAGGCTTGATTTTGCGTGTACCGGACGGCGGGAAGAAATTCACGTCGTCCGGCCCCCGCGCCGGTGGTAGCGGCCCCATCCCCCCCGTTGCTGCCGCCGGCGCGGACCCTTTTTGCGGACGACTTTCCGGGAGACGCTGCGATGCGCATTCTTGTCGTTGAAGACGATCTGGAAGCCCAGCGTTACCTGGTGAACGGGTTGAAGGAAGCCGGCCACGTCGTCGACGACGCGGCAGACGGCGAGACGGGCCTGACCCTGGCTCTGTCACGCCCTTACGACGTCGCGGTGGTCGACCGCATGCTGCCGAAGATGGACGGACTGCACATCGTCGCGGAGATGCGCGAGCACGGCAACGCGATTCCGGTCCTGTTCCTCAGCGCCCTCTCCGAAGTCGACGATCGGGTGAAGGGCCTGAAAGCCGGCGGCGACGACTATCTGACCAAGCCCTACGCCTTTGTGGAGTTGCTCGCGCGCATCGACGCGCTGATGCGCCGCCGTTCGCCGCAAGCCGTCAAGACGCGGCTTCAGGTCGGCGATCTGGAGCTGGATCTGCTCACGCGCACGGCCATGCGCGCCGGCTCGGCCATCGACCTGCAGCCGCGCGAGTTCCGCCTGCTCGAATATCTCATGCGCCACGCCAGCCAGGTCGTAACCCGCACCATGCTTCTCGAAAGTGTCTGGGAATATCACTTCGATCCGCAGACCAACGTGATCGACGTTCACATCTCGCGGCTGCGCGCCAAGATCGACAAGGGTTTCGACACGGCGCTGCTGCACACGGTGCGCGGCGCGGGCTATATGATTCGTGCGCGCGCCTAGAGCGCAATCCGGCCAGGTGTCGGGAGCGGAAACGCCAATATTCCGTGCGCGGCTTGCGCGCACGACCTTTGAAGATCCCGCGCCATGATGCGCTTCAACAAGGGGGGATCGTGGCCCAGCATCCTGCGGACGCAGGCCTATCGCATCGTTCTTGTCTACACGATCCTGTTCGCCCTCTCGGTGACGGCGCTGCTGGCATTCACCTATTGGAACACCAAGCGCACTCTCGACGCGCAGACCGATCAGATCATCGAGGCCGAGATCACCGGTCTGTCGGAACAGTACCAGCAGCTCGGCCTGCGCGGACTGGCCGAAGTGGTCATCAGCCGCTCGGCGCATGGCGGACCGGGACTCTATCTGCTCGCCAATGCGCAAAAGCAACCCATCGTCGGCAATCTCGACGCCTGGCCGGCGAACATGACCCATCCCGACAATTTCGTGGAGTTCGACTATCAGCGCCGCGTCGAGAACCAGCTGGAAACGCGCCGTGCGCGCGGTCGCATCTTCGCGCTGACCGGCGGCTTCAATCTGCTGGTCGCCCAAGATGTGCATGAGCGCTACCAGACCGAACAGCTCTTCACCACGACCTTGCCCTGGACTGTCGGCCTCGTACTCTTGTTCGGCCTTGGCGGCGGCGCGCTGATGAGCCGCAACATGCTGGCGCGTCTTGATTCCATCAACCGGACGAGCGGCGAGATCATGGCCGGAGACCTGTCGCGCCGCGTGCCCATCGGCGCGGCCCATGACGAGTTCGACGCGCTGGCGGAGAATCTCAACGCCATGCTCGATCGCATAGAGCGGCTGATGAAGGGCGTTCGGGAAGTCACCGATTCCGTCGCCCACGATCTTCGCACGCCTCTCAATCGGCTGCGCAACCGGCTCGAGGCCACCTTGCGCCACCTCGATCCGGCAAGCGACGAGACGGCTCAGATCGAATCGGCGGTGGCCGAAACCGATCAGCTCATCACGACTTTCAACGCGCTGCTGCTGATCGCCGAGGCCGATGCGGGCGTGGCACGCGGCGAAATGGCGCCGATCGATCTGGCCGCGGTCGCTGCGGACATTTCCGAACTCTACGCACCGCTGGCGGAGGAAAAAGACGTCGGCTTGCAGATATCCCCATCCGGCACGACGATGATCGACGCCAATCGCAGCCTGATTTCACAGGCGCTCGCCAATCTGGTGGACAATGCGATCAAGTACACGCCTTCGGGCGGCAAGGTGACCGTGACCGCATCCGATACACCGCTCGGGGTCGAACTGGCGGTCGCCGATACGGGTCCGGGAATCGAAGCCGTCGAACGCGCACGCGTGGTCGAGCGGTTTGTGCGCCTCGAAGCCAGCCGCAACTCACCGGGCACCGGGCTTGGCCTTAGCCTGGTGGCCGCAGTCGCGCGCCTGCACGAAGCCAAGCTGATGCTTGAGGACAATGCGCCGGGCCTGCGCGCCATCATTCGCTTTCCGCGCCACCCGCCAAGGCCGCGCTAGGCGATCAGGCGACATGGTCAGCAAAAGCGAGCCATGACATTCTGTTGCCATGACTGAATTCGACGGCGCTTCGCCGCCAGCTCCGTTCGATGCCGCTCGCTCCGAGCGCACATTCGCCTCGCTGCAGGGCGAGGGTTTCGTGCCGCCCGACGCGCTACGACCCGTTCTTGCCGGCGCATTCGGCAACAGCCCGTTCCTGGCGCGTTTGGCATTGCGCGAGCACGCGCTGCTGGCTCGTCTGTTCGAACAAGGTCCGGATGCATTCGTCGAGGCGGCCAAGGGCCTCGCGCTGACTGCGGCCGAGGCGGAAACGCAGGCCGAAGCAATGACGCGACTGCGCATCGCCAAGCGCCGCGCGGCGCTGGCCATCGCGCTCGCGGACATTGCCGGCATCTGGCAATTGGAGAAGGTCACGCGCGCGCTGACCGAATTCGCCGATGCTAGCGTGCACGGTGCGCTCAGATTCGTTTTACGGGAGGCGGCGCAGAAAGCGGAGATGGCGGAATGTGACGGAGCGACCCTCGAAGCGACGACGGGCCTGACCGCGCTGGCGATGGGCAAATATGGCGCCTTCGAGCTCAACTATTCCAGCGACATCGATTTGGTCGTTTTCTACGACCCACGACGCTTTCCCTTTCGCAAGCGCGACGATGCGCGCGGCGCGGCGGTCGATCTGGTGCGTGGCATCGTCAAGCTGCTGACCGAGATCACCGCAGACGGCTATGTCTTCCGCGTCGATCTGCGCCTGCGCCCCGATGCCGGCGCTACACAGGTCGCGATCTCCACCGACGCTGCCGAATCCTACTACGAAGGCATGGGTCAGAATTGGGAACGTGCCGCGTTCATCAAGGCGCGCGCTTGCGCCGGCGACCCGGACACGGGCGCGCGTTTTCTCAAGGCCATGGAGCCTTTCATCTGGCGGCGCAATCTCGACTATGCCGCGATCGAGGACATCCATTCGATCAAGCGCCAGATCCATGCGCATGAGGGCCACCGCACCGTCGCCGTCGCCGGCCACAACATCAAGCTGGGACGCGGTGGCATTCGCGAGATCGAGTTCTTCGTGCAGACACAGCAGCTCATACTCGGCGGGCGCCTGCCCGAGCTGCGCCGGAACGGCACCATGGCCGCACTCGATGCACTGTACGCGCGCCAGCTTGTGTCGGAGAAGACGACGTCCGATCTCAAGCACGCCTACCGCTTCCTTCGCACCTTGGAACACCGGCTGCAGATGATCGAGGACCAACAAACCCATAGTGTGCCGAAGGAGTTGGAGGAGATCGCACACATTGCCTGCTTCATGGGTTTTTCCGACCCAGCGGCGTTTGGCGCGGCGTTGACCGCACAGCTCGAGACGGTGCAGGGGCACTATGCCCGCCTGTTCGAGCGCGAGCAGGAGTTGACGGCGACGGAAGGCAATCTCGTCTTCACCGGCGTCGAGGAGGATCCCGAGACGTTGTCGACGCTCGGCCGCATGGGGTTCAAAGACCCGGCGCACGCATCCGCCGCCATTCGCGGCTGGCATCATGGCCGCATCCGTGCGATGCGCAGCGCCCGCGCCCGCGAGATGCTGACAAAACTGGTTCCGGTGCTGCTTCCCGCGCTGGCTGCGACCGCCGATCCTGATGCAGCGTTCGCCCAGTTCGACCGGTTTCTCTCCAATCTTCCGGCCGGCGTGCAACTGTTCTCGCTCTTGCTGGCGCGTCCCGATCTTCTGGCGCTGATCGCGGCGATCGTCGGGTCCGCGCCGCGCCTGGCGCAGCATCTCAGCCGGGCACCGGCTACGCTCGATGCGCTGATCGACGCCGATTTTCTTCACGCATTGCCGCCGCGCGATGCACTGGATCGGCTGCTAGGCGACCAGCTGTTGCGCAGCGGCGACTATGAGGATGCGCTCGATGCCGTGCGGCGCTTTGCCAAAGAGCAGATTTTCCGCGTCGGCGTGCAGATCATCCAGGGCACGGCGAGCGCCGAAGCGGCTGGTCCGGCACTTGCCAACATCGCGGAGGCCGCGATCGCCAGTCTGCTTCCCGTGGTCGAACGCGAACTGGGCGAGACGGCCGGAACGATGCCGGGCGGCCAGTTCGCGGTAATCGCGATGGGCAAGCTCGGCGGGCGGGAAATGACGGCGGGCTCCGACCTCGATCTGATCTTCGTCTACGACGTGCCCAAAGCCGTCGAGGCAAGCAATGGCGAAAAGCCGTTGCCTGTGATCGTTTATTATGCACGGCTCGCGCAGCGCTTGATCGTGGCGCTGACGGCGCTGACCGGAGCGGGCGGCCTCTACGAAGTCGACATGCGCCTGCGCCCGACCGGCAACAAGGGACCGGTGGCGGTCAGCCTGGAGTCGTTCGCGCGCTATCATGCGACCGAATCCTGGACCTGGGAGCGCATGGCGCTAACCCGCGCCAGGGTGATCGTGTCGCCGCAGAGGCTGCGACGTGCAGTCGAAGAGGAGATCGCACGCACGTTGCGGCTGCCGGCCGATCCGGCAAAGACCCTGGCCGATGCGCGAGACATGCGCACAAAGCTTGCCGCGCAGATTCCCTCGACCAACCGCTGGGATTTGAAATTCGCCGCCGGCGGCCTGGTCGACATCGAATTCATCGCCCAGACATTGCAGCTGTGCGCCGCGCCGCTCGAGCCGGGCGTACTCGACACCAACACGGTCGCCGCCTTGCGCAAACTTGGAGCGGCAAGCGCGCTGACGTCGGACGATGCGCATGCGCTGGTTGAGGCGGCTGCACTGCAACAGGCACTCACCCAGGTGTTGCGCATCGCGCTCGACGGCACGCTCGACCCGCAAAACGCAACGACCGGTCTGAAGGGTCTGTTGTGCAGAGCGGCCGGACAGTTGGATTTTTCCCAGCTCGAGGCGCGCCTTGCCATGACGCAATCCAGTGTGCGCGAGATCTATGAACGGGTGATGGTGTGATTTCGATTTCGATTTTCGATCGCTGTTCTCGGAACTCGTCATTGCCCGGCCCGTCCGGGCAACCCAGCTTAGTCTGGTTGTAAAAGTTGGGTCGCCCGCATAAAGCGGGCGATGACGGCTTGAGCTGTTTGGGACCGATCTATCTGTGCTCTAATCCCTCGGCAACACCACCAGCGCGCCGGGCGGCCAGGTCATGTGCACAGTGTCGCCGGGCTCGTGGCCCTGGGAGGCGATCTTACCTACGTTCTGCGTGGCTACCGAGACGGGTTCGTTCAATCCCGGCACATCGATGTTGTAGTGGCTGCGCTCGCCCAGATACGCCGCCGCCATGACGGTGCCTTTCACCGAATTCGTCGCCGCCGCCGAAAGCGCGATCTTCTCCGGCCGCAGAGCGAGCAGCACCGATGCTCCCGTGGAGGCGCCGGTCTCGATCTCCATCATGCCGAGCGCTCCCGCGTCGATCCGCGCCATGCCGCCGTCGCGACCAGTTACCTTGCCGTCGAAGAAGTTCATCTGCCCGATGAAATCGGCCACCTCGCGGCAATTGGGTGCCTCGTAAAGTTCGCGTGGGCTCGCGATTTGCAGAACCTGTCCGGCGGACATCACGGCGATGCGGTCGGACATGGAAAGCGCTTCCTCCTGGTCGTGCGTAACGAATACAAAGGTGATGCCGACGCTCTTCTGCAACGCCCGCAGCTCGATCTGCATGGCTTCGCGCAAGCGCCGGTCGAGCGCGCCGAGCGGCTCGTCAAGCAACAAAACCTTGGGCCTTCGCACCAAGGCGCGGGCCAGAGCCACGCGCTGGCGCTGTCCGCCGGAAAGTTCGTTCGCCCCGCGCGGTCCGAAGCCGTCCAGCTTGATCATGACAAGCGCGTCTTCGACCCGGCGTTGCAGCTCGGCGCGTGCCAACCGCTCCCTGCGCAAGCCATAGGCGATGTTGTTGAACACGTTAAGGTGCGGGAAGATCGCGTAGGACTGGAACACCATGTTCGACGGCCGCATGTGTGGCGGCTCGTCGGTCATGCGCATGCCTTCGAAATAGATCTCGCCGGCATCGGGAAATTCAAAGCCCGCGATCATGCGCAGCAGCGTGGTCTTGCCGCAGCCGGACGGCCCGAGCAGAGAGAAGAACTCGCCGCGCCGGATCGCGATCTGCGCATCGTTCACGGCGAGAACCTTGCCAAAGCGCTTGGTGACGTGGTCGATGTTGAGATAGGTCTCGTCGCTCACGCGCCCACCATCTTGTGCTTTCTGTGATCCAGTCCGCGGCTGCGCACCCACTCGGCGAAGACGACGAGAACTGTCGAAACGAAGAGGATGAACGCGCCGAGTGCCAGCACGCTGGGCAGCTTGTAGGGAAAGCGCAGCTGGCCCCAAATGTAGATTGGTAGCGTGACGTCCGATCCGGCCAGGAAATAGGCGATCAGGAAATCGTCGAATGAAACCATGAAGCTGAGTAGCAGACTCGAGACGATGCCGGGCAGGGCAAGCGGAAACGTCACCCGCCAGAACGTCATCCAGCCATTCTCGCCCAGGTCGAGCGAGGCTTCCTCCAGGCTCTTGTCGAAGCCTTCGAAGCGCGACACGAGAACGGTGATCGCAAACGGCACGCAAACGACGATGTGGCCGAGTGCGACCGTCAGGAGTGAGAGCGGAATGGCGGTTGCGTTCAAAAGTATCAGCAGTGAAATGCCAAGCACGATTTCGGGAATGAACAGCGGCAGGTTGACGAACGCCAGCATCGAGGCGCCACCGGGAACGCGATAGCGTGTCAGCGCCCTTGCCGCCGGTATCGCGAGCATGGTGGAGACGAGCGCCGCCGCCGCGCCGACCTTCAGGCTGTTGAACAATGCGTGGCTGACTGCGGCATCGGCCCACATCTGGCTGTACCACTGCGTCGTGAAGCCGCTCAGCGGAAAGGCGATGAACATGGAATTGTTGAAGGAGAACAGCGGCAGGAACAGCACCGGCACATAGAGGAATGCCAGATAGACAATCGCGTAGGCGAACAGTCCCGCGCCTTGGCTTCGCATCAGCGGATCCTCGCGGCAGCCGCGCGCGTCGCCTGAACGAACAGGAGCGTCAAGATGCCGACGGCGGCCATGCTCGCCATCGCCAGTGCAGCGCCGAGCGGCCAGTTGCCGACCCTGTCGAACTGCACCTCGATGATGTTCGCGATCATCACGCCGTCCGACCCGCCGACCAGGGTGGGTGTCACATAATCACCAGTCGTTGGCACGAAGATCATGACCGCGGCAGCGATGACGCCGGGCAGGGAGAGCGGAAATGTGATCCGACAGAAGCGGCGAAGCGGTCCGTCGCCGAGATCGGCGGCCGCCTCCAGCAAAGAGCGGTCGATCTTCTCCAGGTTCACATAGATCGGAAGGATAGCGAAAGGCGCCCAGGCATGCGCCAAGGTCACCACCACGGCGATCGGATTATAGAGCAGGAATTCGAGCGGCTGATGGATCAGGCCAAGGCTCATCAGCCCGGAATTGATCACGCCATTGTAGCCGAGGATCACTTTCCAGGCGAAGACGCGCAGCAGGTAGGACGTCCAGAACGGGATGGTCAGCAGGATCAGCCAAACGAATTTCGACCTTTCCACCCGAAAGGCGACGAAATAGGCCATCGGATAGGCCAGCAGAACCGTGATGAGGGTAACGGCGGAGGAAATCTCGATCGAACGGTAGAACAGTGCGCGGTAAGTCTGTCGCCCCAGGCTGGTACCATATTGCGCCAGTGAGAACTGGGTATTCAGTGCATAGCCTTCCTGAGTCCAGAAACTGTAGAGCGCCAGCAAGGCCATCGGCGCGGCCAGCGCCGCCAGCATGATCAGCATGGTTGGGCTCAGCAGTGCGAGCCCGCGGGCGCCCTCCGATCGCCGGTAGAAATGCGCCAGCCGCGCGGTCATTTCGCCCTTTGCAGCGACTGCCATTCGTCCGCCCCCAAAAGTCAAAAGCGTTCTATCAAGTTCGTGTCGGGTCAGCCATCCATTCGCTGCAAGCGCGGACGATTTGCGCAAAACGAAGGACAGCGCTGAACGTAATTGCACTAGAAAGATCCATGATCACGAAAACCGCTTCGCTGCCTCTGACACATCTGCTTCTGGCGATTGCCGTCGCTGCCGTCTGGGGCAGCAATTTCGTCGTCATCAAGATCGCACTCATACACCTGCCGCCGCTGCTGCTGGCAACGCTGCGTTTTGCACTCGCATTCTTTCCTGCGGTGCTCTTTCTGAAGCGCCCGGCAGTACCGTGGTTCCATCTGGCGGCCTATGGCGTTCTGATCGGGACGGGCCAGTTCGGCTTGCTCTACATCGCCATGGAACGCAGCATTTCGCCCGGCCTGGCCTCGCTCGTTATCCAGACCCAGGTCTTCTTCACCATCGGTCTTTCCATGTGGCTCACCTCCGAACGGGTGCGGCCATTCCAGTGGGTGGCGCTGGCACTCGCGGCAGCAGGCCTTCTGGTCATCGTGGCGCACGGCGACAGCAGCGCCACGCCGCTCGGCCTGATCCTTGTGCTCGCCGCGGCGTTCTGTTGGGCAGCCGGCAATCTGGTGGCGCGGGCTGGGGGCGCGGTGAACATGCTGGCCTATGTTGTGTGGGCGAGTCTGTTCTCGTTTCCACCATTACTGGTCTTGTCGGTCGTGTTCGAAGGCTGGCCAGCGATCCGCGCCGGGCTTGCGGGCAGCGAGTGGCCGACCTGGGCCGCGGTCTTCTATCAGTCGGTCGGCAACAGCCTGTTCGGCTATGCGAGCTGGGGCTGGCTGCTGGCAC
Source organism: Pseudomonadota bacterium (assembly GCA_025360685.1). Taxonomy (GTDB): domain Bacteria; phylum Pseudomonadota; class Alphaproteobacteria; order Micropepsales; family Micropepsaceae; genus Rhizomicrobium. The sequence continues at coordinate 14,828 of JANYBR010000255.1, read as the reverse complement.
GCCATCCCGCGGCCACGATCTCGCCAACAGCGCTTCTGGTACCTCTGTTCGGCATGTCGACCTCGGCGCTGTTCTATTCCGAGGCGCTGCCGGCCTGGAAGCTGGCCGCAGCGGCCCTGGTGACGAGCGGGCTTGCGCTCAACCTGGCGTGGCCGCAGTTGCGCAGACTAAGGAAGCTGCCGCAGCACTGAAGTCCGCATTGCGCCTCGGCCGCAAGCGCTCGACTATCCGTCCATGGCAGTCATAGGATTCTCGAATGAGTGATGCCGCGATACTTGGCGTCGACTGGGGTTCGACGAGCCTTCGCATCATGCGCATCGCGATCGACGGGCGAATTCTTGATGTCCGCAGGGCCGCCGACGGTGTGTTTACGTCCGGCGGAGATTTTGCCGCTCGCCTCACTGCGCATCTCGGTGACTGGCCTGCCCGGGACCCGTCTGCACCGGTGATCCTGTGCGGCATGGTAGGCAGCGATCGCGGTTGGGTTTGCGCGCCCTATGTCCATGCTCCGGCTGGCGTCGAGGAAATTGCCGGCGCGCTGGCAAGCGCTCCATTTGAGCGTGCCGCGCGCATCGTTCCGGGAGTGAGCTTCGTTGCAGGAGACGAAGCAGAAGTAATGCGCGGCGAGGAAACGATTGCTCTGGGCTTTCTCGCGCACACCGGATTGTCTGATGCGCTTCTCTGTTTGCCGGGAACGCATTCGAAATGGCTGCAGCTGCGCAGCGGGCGCATCGAGCGGTTCCGTACCTACATGACCGGCGAAATGCGCGCCCGGCTGCTTGCCGAAGGCGCTCTCGCGACCAACGCAGAACAAGCGGCGTCCCCCACGGCGTTTCGCGCCGGACTGAACGCATCTGAAGCGCTGTCGCGAGGCCTGTTCCAGGCCCGCGCGCGGCGCTTGCTCGGAAGTCTGGCTGCCACACATACCGCAGCCTTCGTCAGCGGCGTTCTGATAGGCGCGGAACTCGCGGCCGAAGTGAAAGAAGTGACCGAAACCGAGGAAGGTTCAGCTGTTTTTGTGGCAGCAGGCGGGACGCTTGCCGACGATTATCGCACCGCGCTCGACCATGCTGGCATTTCGTATACGCTCATCGATTCAGAGCCGCTCGCGGCGCTGGGGCTGGTCCGGATTGCACAACGGGCGGGGTTCGCGATCCTGACCTGAACTGTACGATCGAAAGCCAACGCTGGCAGGAGTTCTGGCAAAGTTTTGCAAAGTTGGTTGCAGTGGGATTTCGCCGCCGCGCTTGCGACGTTCACATGGGCCACGCCCTGCGCGAACTCCGCTCCTCTACCCAAACTGGGTTGTGAGACAGAAATGTCCGTATTTTGTTACCGTTCGAATTAGTCGTTGCAACGTCTGCCGCGGTTCTTGGCGCTCTTGTCGGCGGATATTTTGTCTTGCGGCGGCGTTTCGGAGTTGGACTCCGACGGATTCTGTGCGATCCAATTTTCCGCATCTTCACGTTGTTTGAACGGCCCGACATGATGCGCGAGCCCGTCCGCACCGATCACTTCGATAATATACTCGCCCGCGGTCGCGGGCTTACGCGAATCGTATTCTGTACTCACAGCAACGGCTCCCCAGCGCGTTTGCCGCTCAGTATCGGCGTAGCAGTGGAGAGTTCAATACGTTATTTCGCATTGACAGCCTGAAGGTGCGGTGGATCAAAACTCGTAACAGATGAGTAGAGCAGCCAGAGCGAGGGCAGGGGACCGAACTCATTCGGTTGACAAACATGCATAATTTGATGCTTTCAGACACCCGAACGTAATAATTCCAAACTGGAAGATTTGTTTTCCGTACAATGAATTTGCCCGATGCCCGATACTATTCTCGCCCTATATTATCTGGTTCCAATCAGAGACTTTGACAAGCGATCACTGTATTTGGCCACCGCGTGGCGCTTTGCCTGAGCGCCCGAAGGATCGTGCAAAACCAGTTGCTTCGAGAAAGCGCGTTCAAATCCAATGCGGGCGCATTGGTCGAATCTGATCAGAATGAACTCCCGCGAGATCGCAAGTTGGTCTCGTGGATGGTTGCGCCGGCCTCTTTGCGTCTCGTAAGGGGAATGGGCGGTTGCGGCGGCGCAACTCCCATACACAAATTGATGGTTCAAGTCATCGGAACAAAGAGACTGCTCGCCATCCGGCGGACGGTCTGCCAGAGCGAATTTGTCTTTGCCGGATCGACAACTTTCAAGTCGTCGGCTGGCTGATCGTCATTGGCAGTTTCGGCGGGTAACGTGGTCCAGGCGGCGGCTGGAACCTGTGCCCTGAAGTGTCGCGCTTCCGGACCGTATGTCATTTCTTTCCCATCTGCACTTGAACTATGAAGCCTGAAGCATGCGCCGTCTTACAATCACGAGCGCAGCGTGTCCGACATGTAGAGGCACAAATAGGTCACGCCGCACAACGCGACGATTCCGATTACGTAGACGCTGGCCCGATTGATCGTCTCTTGCAGGCTCAATGGCCTGACGAACGGCCGGCGCCGCGGCCAAAGACCGTCTGTGGCGCTGGTCCGCGCGCCGCGACTGAGAACTCGGCCAGGAGCGTCGAACAATGGGAATCGGATGTTTGACATTTTATCCACCTGTCTGCTGCGAAAGACTTGGCCGGAATTACGTGCTCATGAAATCCATCGCGCGGCGGCGCTCGAAGTTCGTGCCGTCGACCGATTCAAAATAGTACGCTCACCCCCAATTGACTGAGCATTATTGACCAGCTTTCGAATCGACCGCGTGTTGAAATTTGAAGGCAATCGAGGATTTCCCCCACGCCAGGCAGCACCCGCGCTCGGCGTCACCTGCAAGGTTGCGGCGGCCTGGCGATCCTATTCTGCCAGGCTGCCATTTTTTAGTGCGCGACGTGCGGCCACTGTTGCGCTTGCCCCGTCGACCTTTTTTGGACGATTCGCGTTCGTGCAATGGTCAATATTGAACAGTTCTCACAGCCCGTCTGTGGTCGAATGACCAGGCAATCAAAGTACTCCTTCGGTGTCCAGCCCCGCCCGTCTCGGATGCCTCATCTTCGATTGCAACAGCCCGGCGATCCCCTCGCCGGGCTGCCTCGTTTGTGGACCGCGATGGGTTTGCTGTCATCGACGGCAAGTCAAACCGGGCTTCGCTGCGGCCTGTTGTACGCCGAGATTGCAAACAGGCCATGCGCACCATGTCACGATAGGTTGCAAATCGGGGCCCGTCGAAGCTCATCTTCATCCTCGTCCTGATCGAGTTCATCACACTGAAGGGGTTCGCCACGACGCCATTCGTCTTCATCGTTTTCATGACGCTGCTGAGTGTCGCTGCCGGATACACGATATCGATCGTCGCCGCTGAACACGGTCTCGGCTGGCTCAGGGCTGGAACGGACTAGTCTTGGCATCCGCGAGTTGTGATTCACCGTCCACATTTTCCAGTGCGGGTCACTTGATTGACTTGTCTGATCTCGATCACCGTCGAGCGAAAGCACGCAAATTGTGAGGATTGGTCCAAGCACGAATACAGCCGAAAACGTGACCAGCAGTATCAGGTTCATTGGCTACTCATCCGATCCGACAAAGTCATCTTGACTCTTCGATTGGCTGTGCCCACCCGGTATCCGCAGCTTGCGGCGGCAAGAAAGGGCCGTTCAGCGGCGCAAAAAAAATGCTCCGAGCAGGACGCCTGCGCCCACGGCCAGCATGATGGAATACAAAGGCTGGCTGCGGACTGACTCACGGGCTGAAGCCAGATGGTCGTTTGTCCAACCTTCGGCATCGTTCTGCCATTCCTTGGAAGTCTCTTCTACAAGACAAAAGGCACGCTCCGCGACGCCCTCGGCGGAGCGCATCACCGCTGCAGCACGATTGCCGGCGACGTCGCCCACTTCACCAGCTGCGTCCTTCACTTCAGCGCGCAGCGCATTCAAATCAGAGCGCAACGCGCCAAGGCTGGAACTTGGGGCCTCACTTTTGGACATTTTCTTTCGTGCACGCATATTGCCACTCCTGTGAACCGTGCGCTGTGTCCGAAAACGAAATGCCGTCGGGATGGCGATTGACTGAATGAGTTGCCGGACCAAGTGTCTGCGGTGCGAGCCCGGCCAATCAGCGCGTTAACGCAAGTTCAGGCCGATAACGCGAAGCAAGGGTTAGCGTTCCGCGGTCGGACAGTAGACGCAAATGCAACGAACCAGGCCGTGTGATCAGAATTGCTCAGTCGGAGCGGTGCAGAGGGCGCATCCTTGTCAAACGACCTGCTGCAACGGGACAGCACTATGGCGGGTCTCACGACCCGGCGTCGACAATTCCGACTTCATATATTGGACTGCAACAATGGCCTCATTCGCCTTGTCTACCAGCGGCAGCGTCAGCAAATTGCTGGCAATTACCGCGCGAAATGTCGGTCTGCTGATCGCGATCACCATCGCCTGGACGCTACTTTTCGACCCGGCGGTTTGGGCCGTCACAAGACCGCAACTGTCGGCCACCCGCGCCGATCCGATATCAGACAATCGTTGTCGGTTGGTCCCCGTTCCATCTGTCCAGCCACAGAACAAGGTGAACTCCAAAGGAGACGTCAGATGCCCGCCGAAACTATCCTGATCTGGTTGATTGTTGGCGCTCTGGCCGGCTGGTTGGCCGGCGTCATTGTGAAGGGGGGCGGATTCGGGCTGCTTGGCGACATAGTCGTCGGAATCATCGGCGCCTTTGTCGGAGGTTGGCTGTTACCCAAGCTGGGCGTTCACATCGGTGTCGGACTGGTCGGCATCATCGCCAGCGCCACAATCGGCGCAATCGCGCTACTGCTGGTTCTCAGGCTGGTCCGTCGCGCCTAGCGCACGGGACCCGAATTCAGATCACCGCGCTCGCAGTCTCGGAACGAACCGGCTCGGACTGCGTTTGAGATGCGAGGTGTCTTTCAATTCGAAATGGAGCCGGCTGTGAAAAACATACTTGCGGTGTACGTGGCAGCCACCGCTGCGATGATCTTGGGAACTGGCGCAGCATTCGCCCAAACGGACGAATATCGCGATCCTGACGGCTACTACAGCCGCACGGACCACAGCGGTTACTACGACCGTGACGGCCGCTATCGCCCGATGAATGGCGACGAGAATATGGATTATCGCGGCGACAATGGCGGCCCGCCTGCATATTATCGCGAGGGCGACTACGAACGTAGCTGCAGGGGTGGCCAAAACGCCGCTGGAACCGTATTCGGCGCGATTGGCGGCGGGCTGATCGGCGGAGCTGCGAGCCACGGCAATGCCGGGGCGGTCGTCGGTGGCGTGCTGCTGGGCGGCCTGCTCGGCAATGTACTCTCGCGCGACGTTGATTGTGACTCCCAGCGCTACGCATTCAATGTATATGCCGATGGTTTCAATGGGGATATCGGGCGCCGCTACGATTGGCGCCACGGCGACGACTACGGCTTCTTCACACCGACCCGCGAATATCAGACCGATGGGCTTCGTTGCCGCGACTTTTCGGAGACCTCCTATCATTTGGGCCACGAATACCAGCACGACGGCGCGGCATGCTACGAACGCGACGGCTATTGGCACCTGCGTTGATCGCTTGCGCCGGCCGTATCGACACATTGTTGACGTGGTCGATCCGGCCAAGACGTGCGGCCGTCTCATGATGGAACGTTCCGGACTGCGATAGCCCTTCAGGCGGAAACCGTACGAGCGGTCAAGTGCCGTTCGCGTACGCTCACGTCGCCAAACTTCACTTGCGTGTGCCGCGCAGAACCAATTGGGCTTTTGAGCGTTGTCTATCGCAAAGGAACAGCCTTCATGTTCATCCTGCCAAATCTGAATTACGCGTTCGACGCTCTGGAACCGGTGATATCCAGCCGCACTCTGCACCTGCACCACGACAAGCATCATGCGGCTTATGTGAAGGCGCTCAATGAACAGCTCGAACCCGTCAAATCGGACTGGACGCTCGAGGCCGTGATCCGCGACGCAGCCAAAGCGGAGAATCACAAGCTCTTCAACAGCGCGGCACAGACCTGGAATCACAGCTTCTGCTGGCTCGCGATGTCGCCAATACGCGAACAGCCCGCCGGAGCGCTCGCGATGGCAATCGACAATACGTTTGGCGGTCTGGCTTACTTGAAGAAAGTTTTTGTCGACAATGGAACGGGCCACTTCGGTTCGGGCTGGCTGTGGCTCGTCGCAGACAGGGCCGGCAAGCTGGCCGTGCGATCGACCCATGATGCGGACGACACGTTGACGCAAACCGATCTGACGCCGTTGTTGGTCTGTGACTTGTGGGAGCACGCCTACTATCTCGATTACCAGAATGACCGGAAGGGCTTTCTCGAGGCCTGGTTCGACGCCATGCCGGATTGGCAATTCGCGGCTCAACAATTCGCGGCGGCGCAGAAGCGCGGCGTGCCTTGGCATCATCCCTTGCCCGAAGTGGAAATGAAAAAATCCCGGGCCGGCTGAGTGTTCCGTATTTTTGTCCCAGTTCAACTATCGGAGCCGACCATGAAACACACATCTAGCGCCGAAAAGCGTATCGCCGAACCGTTCCTGACCGACGTCAAAACGCTGCGAGACCGGGCGCGGCAACACATCGAGCGCGGCGCGATGAGCAAGACCTATGTCGGCGACGTCGGAAAAACCGTCGACATCTTGCAGGCTGTTCTGGCGACCGAGTTGGTATGTGTGCTGCGCTATACCCAGCACTCGATTGTCGCTACGGGCCTGTCGAGCGAAGGTGTCCGCGCCGAGTTTACGCAGCATGCCAAGGAAGAGCTCGAGCATGTGATGACAGTAGCCGAGCGCATCAATCAACTCGGCGGCGAACCGGACTTTGATCCGAAGGGACTGGCAAGCCGCGCGGCTTCAGAGTACGCCACGGGATCGGACCTGGTTGCGATGATTGGCGAAAATCTCGTGGCCGAACGCATCGCCGTGGACCATTATCGCGAATTGATCCGCTATTTCGGCGATGACGACCCAGCCACACGCGTGATGCTCGAGTCGATCCTGGTGGTCGAGGAAGAACACGCTTCCGACATGTTGGATCTGCTCTCAATTCATGGCGGCGTGAAGAAGAGTTCTGAAGCCTGACGGCGGGACAAGGTCGAACCTGGCCAGTTGCGGATCGGACAATTGATTCTGGCTAAGTTGCGTCAGACGATGGCAGCAGCCTCGAGGTCAACGCGCGAAGTCCGCCAGCGCAAACGTGCTGCGTTGCCGCTTCGATGTCGGGCGCAAAATAGCGGTCGCGATCGTAGGGACGAACCAGAGCGCGAATCTGCGCCGCCGCCTGCTCGAGTAACGCAGAGCTTTTCAACGGACGATGGAACTCCAACCCCTGCGTGGCGGCAAGAAGCTCGATGGCCACCACGCTGGCAGCATTTTGCGCCATATCGAGCAACCGCCTCGCGCCATGGGTCGCCATCGAGACATGGTCTTCCTGGTTGGCGCTGGTTGGGACTGTATCGACGGACGCAGGGTGGGCCAGCATGCGATTTTCCGCGACCAGCGCCGCCGCGGTGACCTGCGCGATCATAAAGCCCGAGTTCAAGCCTGATTCCTTGACCAGAAATGCCGGCAGCCCGCTCATCTTCGGATCGACGAGAATGGCGCTGCGCCGCTCGGAGATGTTGCCGATCTCGCACAACGCCATCGCCAGCTGGTCGGCGGCAAACGCGACAGGCTCGGCGTGAAAGTTGCCGCCCGAAAGCACGTCGCCATTGTCCAGCACCAGCGGATTGTCGGTGACGCCGTTCGCTTCGATCTCAAGCGTGCGCGCGGACGCGCGCATGACATCGAGCACCGCGCCCATGACCTGTGGCTGGCAGCGAAAGGAATAGGGGTCCTGTACGCGGTCGTCGGCCGCCGGGGCGCGGTGCGATTCACGTATCTCGCTACCTGCCATCAGGCCACGCAAAGTGGACGCGACATCTATCTGGCCGGGTTGACCGCGCAACAGATGGATGCGCGCATCGAATGGCGTGTCCGAGCCCTTCAATGCATCCGTCGAAAGCGCACCGGCTACCAATCCTGCGGCGAACACTTTCTCGGTCTCGAACAGCCCGGCCAGTGCCAAGGCGTTCGACACCTGCGTACCGTTGAGCAGCGCCAGACCTTCCTTCGGTCCGAGCGTGATAGGTGCGAGCCCCGCCTGTTCAAGCGCGGCGCGTGCCGGCAGCACCGTGTCTTTCACTCGCGCATCGCCGATGCCGAGCAGGACGGCGGAAAGATGGGCGAGCGGCGCCAGATCGCCCGACGCGCCGACCGAGCCTTTGCTGGGAATGCAGGGATAGATTTCCGCATCGAGAAGCTTGACCAGCATCTCGACGGTTGCCGTGCGGACCCCAGACGCACCTTGCGCCAGCGATGCCGCCTTGAGCACGAGAACAAGGCGAACGATTGCGTCGCTCAACAACGGTCCCACGCCACAGGCATGGCTGAGCACCAGATTACGCTGCAGCGCCTCGAGGTCGGCACGCCCGACCGTCGTGCTGGCAAGCAGACCGAATCCCGTGTTCACGCCGTAGACAGTCGCTCCGCTTGCGACGATTTTTGCGATTACGTCCGCGGCTCTGTCGATGCGCGCGCGCGCCGCCGCACTGACCGACAACCGCACCGGTGCTTCGTACACCGCACGCAATTGCGCCAGCGTCAAAGGGGTGTCCAGAGAGAGCGTCACGCGCGGTCCCCGAGCGAAGGCAGGTTTAGCTTCATTTCGTGCGCCGTCTCGATAGCGATCTCATATCCGGCGTCAGCATGGCGCATGACGCCCGTGGCCGGATCGTTCCACAGCACGCGTTCGAGCTTCTCGCGCGCCTCCGGCGTGCCGTCCGCCACGATGACGACGCCGGCGTGCTGGGAATAACCCATGCCGACGCCGCCGCCATGATGCAACGACACCCAGGTGGCGCCCGAAGCGGTGTTCAGCAAGCCGTTCAGCAACGGCCAATCTGAAACCGCGTCGGAACCATCGCGCATCGCTTCCGTCTCGCGATTCGGGCTGGCGACGGAACCTGAATCCAGATGATCGCGTCCAATGACAATCGGCGCCTTGAGTTCGCCGCGCGCTACCATGTCGTTGAATTTCAACCCGGCGCGATGACGCTCGCCGAGGCCGAGCCAGCATATCCGGGCCGGCAGACCTTGAAAGGCGATGCGCTCTTTTGCCAGGTCGAGCCAGCGATGCAGCGGCTTGTTGTCGGGGAACAGGTTCTTCACCGCAGCGTCGGTCTTGTAGATGTCGTCCGCATCGCCCGAGAGCGCCACCCAGCGGAACGGCCCGACGCCGCGGCAGAAGAGCGGCCGGATATAGGCAGGGACAAAACCGGGAAATGCGAATGCGTCATCGACGCCTTCGTCCTTGGCGACCTGGCGGATATTGTTGCCATAGTCGAAGGTCGGAATTCCTTGCGCCGCGAAGGCCAGCATGGCCCGCACATGCTTGGCAATCGATGTGCGCGCGGCTGCGGCCACCGCATCGGGGTCGGAAGCGCGTTTGGCTTCCCATTCTCCGACCGTCCAGCCCTCGGGAAGATAGCCATTGACCACGTCATGCGCGCTGGTCTGGTCGGTGACCGCGTCCGGCCTGACTTTGCGGCGCACCAGCTCGGGTAGAATTTCCGATGCATTTCCAACCAAGCCGATGGAGCGCGGTTTGCGGCTTGCAACCGATGCGCGGATCAGCGACAGGGCTTCGTCGAGACTGTCCGTCGCGACGTCGAGATAGCGGGTTTCAAGACGTTTCTCGATGCGCGAGCGCTGACATTCGATGGCCAGCATCGACGCGCCGGCCATCGTCGCCGCCAGAGGTTGCGCACCTCCCATGCCGCCGAGACCTGCGGTCAAGATCCACCTGCCCGATAATTCGCCGCCAAAATGCTGGCGCGCCATTTCGATGAAGGTCTCGTAAGTGCCCTGGACGATGCCCTGGCTGCCGATATAGATCCACGAACCGGCGGTCATCTGGCCGTACATCATCAGGCCCTTGCGATCGAGTTCGTTGAAATGTTCCCACGTCGCCCATTTGGGCACGAGGTTGGAGTTGGCGATCAGCACGCGCGGTGCCGCGGCATGCGTGCGGAAAACGCCGACCGGCTTGCCCGACTGGATGAGCAGCGTCTCGTCAGCCTCGAGCGTTTTCAGCGTGGCGACAATGCGATCAAACGACTGCCAGTTGCGCGCCGCTTTCCCGATGCCGCCATAGACCACCAGGTCCTGCGGGCGTTCGGCGACCTCGGGATCGAGATTGTTCATCAGCATGCGCATCGCGGCCTCGGCGGGCCAGCTCTTGCAGGTGATCTGTGGACCGCGTGGCGCGCGGATGATGCGAGTGTTGCGAATTTCGGTCATGCTGATCTCGATTGATCGGAACGGCCTTCAAGATAACGGTCGTGGAGAAGGTTGGCACCCAGCCAATAGGCGAGTTCGGCTGGTTCGGAGACGTTCCAGATCGCCAGGTCTGCAAGCTTTCCGGTCTCAAGCGTGCCGATCGATGCCTGACGGCCGAGTGCCTTGGCGGCGTTGCGCGTCATCCCGGTCAGCGCCTCCTCAGGCGTCAATTGAAAGAGCGCGCAGGCCATGCTCAGCGCGATCAGCGGCGAGGTGACGGGCGATGTTCCGGGGTTGCAATCGGTGGCAATCGCCATGGCGACGCCGGCGCGGCGCAGCGCGGCGACGGGTGGCTTCCTGGTCTCGCGCAGGAAATAGAACGCGCAGGGTAGCAGAACGGCAACGGTGCCGGCTTTGGCCATTGTCGCGATTCCGTCGTCGCCCAGATGCTCCAGATGATCGGCGGAAAGTGCTCCCAGCCTGGAAGCAAGCAGGGCGCCCTTTTGATCCGACAATTGCTCGGCGTGCAGTTTGACGGCGAGCCCGTGCGATTGAGCCGTGCGCAGGACGCGTTCGGTCTCGACGGCCGTGAATGCGATGGTTTCGCAGAACGCGTCACACGCGTCGGCCAGTTTTTCCCGCGCAATCGCCGGAATCATCGTCTCGCACAGAAGATCGACATACCCGTTGCGGTCTTGCGAATATTCCGGCGGCAGCGTGTGCGCACCAAGGAAGGTTCTGGTGACGCGCACATTGGCGAGTTCGCAAGCCCGCGACGCGGCACGCAACATTTTCCGTTCACTCTCCAAATCAAGCCCGTAGCCGGACTTGATTTCGAGCGTCGTGGTGCCCTGGGCCGCCATTGCCCGCGCACGGCGCGCAGCTGAGTACGCAAGGTCCTCCTCGGAACACGCCCGCGTGGCGCGCACGGTCGAAAGAATTCCGCCGCCCGACTCGGCAATCTGCTCATAAGACGCGCCGTGCTGACGCATTTCCCACTCGCGCACGCGTTCTCCGCCGAACACCAGATGCGTGTGGCAGTCGATCAGTCCGGGCGTGATCCACGCACCGTCCAGTCTGCGTACTTCGCGCGCAGCGGTTGTCGGACGATCCTTGGCCGGGCCGACCCAGGCGATGCGTCCATTTTCGATCGCCAAAGCGGCGTTGCGGATGGCGCCGAAGGGAGCGTTTGACGCTTCGGCCATGCTGGCAACATGACAATCGAGCAGTAGAATATCCCACATTGCAGTGCACCTGGTCGCCTTGTGACGTTACAGCCTGGGCGATGAGAGACGAGGATTATCTTACATGTCCGCGCAGCAGCCGAACGCAACAGAAATGTCGGAAAACCGCTCCTGGATTTCCATTAATTCGCTTTTGTCAGGCGAGTCGGACGCACCGGTCGCGATCGTTGGCGCCCCGCTGGCGCGCGAATCGATCACCCCCGGCCGCTGCGATCTAGGACCGGGCGCGGTGCGCGCCGCCTTGAAGCGGTTCAGCGTCTATGACCTGGAGAGCGGAATCGATCTGTCTGGCCTGCGCGTATTCGATGCCGGCGATTTGCCGATTGCCGCGCTCACGCCCAAAGACGCGTTTGAGCCCATCAGCCGGTCGGTGCGCCAACTGTGCTCGGACCGGTCGCTCACCATCATTCTTGGTGGCAACAACGCGATCACCAGGCCCGGTGTGCACGGCGTCGATACCGCACTGAAACAAGTCGGATTGCTCACGCTGGATGCGCATTTCGATCTTCGCGACACCGATGGAGGATTGAACAACGGAAATCCGATTCAAGCTCTGCTCGAGGATGGACTGCCCGGTCATCGCATCAGCCAAGTCGGAATTGCACCATTTGCCAACACGAAAAAGGCGCATGGCAAGGCGAAGTCGGCCGGCATTTCGGTGCGTACGCTGGCCGAGTGTTTCGAAGCCGGTTTCATGCCGGTCGTGGTTGAGGAATTGGACCGGTTGGCGCATCTCTGCACGCATATTTATGTCGACTTCGATATCGACGTCATCGATCGGGCGCAAATGCCGGCGGCGCCGGGTGCGCGGCCGGGCGGAATCAGCGCGCGCGATTTTTTCGCGGCGGCACGCATCATCGCGGCCCATCCCAAAGTCACATGCGTCGATCTCACCGAGTTCGACCCAAGCACCGACAGCAATGCCACGGGCGCGTTGACGGCGGCGCGTTGGATGGCGGAAGTGCTGGCCGGTCTGTCGATGCGCCCGTCGCAAGTTTCGCAAACCGATTAGCCTTATTAGACCAAGGTGAACGGTGTGAAATTTGAATGGACCAAGCAGGCGCCAATCGACGGGACGCGCTGCCAGACGTGACGTTTGCAGATGGAGAGCGTAGGATCGCGTCGAAGGCGTCCAGCGCCTTCACAAGTGCCGGGGGGCGCGATGTATCTGGTCGGTGTTCTGTTGCTGACGGCGGTGCTGCCGCTGGCGTCGATCTACGCCCAATTTTCTTTTGCCAATACGCCTCAGTCGCTGATGATGATCGTCGGCATCTGGTTTGTCTTCTGGAGCGCGGGCGTCCGGCTGTTCGTTGACGGCTCGTTGCAGTTCTTCCGGCCGCGTTTTACGGCCGAAGAGATTATCGGCATTCATGGCGACGAGGCGCTGCCTGTCGTGCGCGAACTGGGCATCACGAACATCGCCGTCGGCTTGCTCGGGATGGCCTCGATCTTTGTACCGCTCTTCATCCTGCCGAGTGCCTTTGTCGGCGCGATCGTTTACGGAGTCGCGGGCACGCGGCACGCGACGGCCAGCAGGCGAAGCGGCACGGAAACAGCCGCGATGGTCAGCGACTTGGGCGTCTCTTCAGTGCTCGCTCTCTATATTGTCTATGTTGGGCTGGGGATGCTGTTGGGGCGTCTCTAGGCCGAGCCGCAGTTTTTCTGGCGGCTCGAATGCACTGTGCGGCGACAGTGGTTGGCGCGATGGAAGACATCTTCCAGCAGACTGACAGTGTGACGTAGGTCTGGCGACTCCAGACTGGTTCGAACGGACCCAGGATTAGTTATTCCAGATCGGGATAGGGGCCCTTGCCGCCTTCGGCGATGAAGCGGTCTATGCGGGCGGCGAGAACCGGAAGCGGCACTGAGCCGAGCGCTAGAACCGTGTCGTGGAACGCGCGAATGCTGAATCGCGGCCCCAGCGCAGTTTCGGCCTTGCGGCGCGCCTCCCAGATCGCCATCTCGCCAAGGTAGTAGGACAGGGCCTGACCCGGCCAGGCGATGTAGCGATCGACCTCTGTCTCAATCTCGTGCTCGGGAAGCGCCGTGTATTCGAGCAGATACTGGATCGCCTGCGCGCGCGTCCAACCCTGGCTGTGGATACCGGTGTCGACCACGAGCCGCGCAGCGCGCCAGACCTGCCAGCCGAGCATGCCGAAACGGTCATAGGGGGTCTCGTACATCCCCATCTCCAGGCCAAGCTTTTCGCAATAGAGCGCCCAGCCTTCGCCAAACGCCGAGATGTAGACATGCTGGCGAAATCCCGGCAGGTCCTTGTGCTCCAGCGCGATGGGCATCTGGAAGGCGTGGCCGGGCGCTGACTCGTGCAATGTCATCGCCGTGAGATTGTAGAGCGGCCGAGTGTCGAGCTTGTAGGTGTTGACCAGATATTGCCCCGGCCCGCCGCGTCCGGAGGTGTAGAAGGGCGCAAGATCGTCCGGCACGGGAACGATTGCGAAACGCATGCGCGGCAACATGCCGAAATAGGTCGAAGCTTTGCCATCAAATTTCTTCGCGATCCAGGCGGCGCGCATCAGCAATTCGTCCGGTGATTTGGCGTAGAATTGCGGATCGGTGCGCAGGAATTTCAGAAACGCGGGAAAGTCGCCCTTGAAACCGGTCTCCATCATCACGTCCAGCATCTGCTGGTGCAGGCTCGCGACCTCGCGGATGCCAAGTTCGTGGATTGCCGACGGCTCCATGTCGAGCGTGGTGTATTCCAGAATTTGCGAGCGATACCACGCTTTGCCGTCGGGCACCGCTTCAGCGGCGAGTGTGGTGCGGGTGCCGGGGACATATTCCGCCCGCATAAATTTCAGAAGTTCGCGATAGGCCGGTTGCGCGGCGTCGCGAATGACGGCGACCGCCTGGGTGCGCAGCACTGCCTTGTCGGCGTCCGAAATGCCGGGCATCTCGAGAAAGGGCGCATAGAGCAGGGACATTTCCGGCGTCGCGTCGGTCACGGCGGTGAGCGAAGCATCACGCCCTTGGAGGGTTATGCGCGGCGGCGTGAAGCCACGTTTCAACCCGGCGCGCATTTCATCCATCTGCTCATGGAAGTAACGCGGAATGTCGCCCATCTGCGCGATCCAGTTGCGGTAGTCGGCAAGCGTGCGGAACGGTTGGCGCGCGGTGTATCCCAGGTCGGTCCAAAAGGTCGTGTCGGAATTGGCCGGCATCTCGTAGTTGCGGAACTTCCAGCTCGCGATCAGCGCTTCGAGCTGCGGCTTGTAGACGACATAATTTTCTTTCTCGGCGGGTGAGAGCTGATCG
>JANYBR010000214.1 GCA_025360685.1 Pseudomonadota bacterium | reverse complement strand
TCCGCGCGCGCCGGCCCACCGCGCCTATGACGATCCCGAGGTTCAAAAGCTGCGCGAACACCTGCGCACGAACAACGGTTTGTCAGGCGTCGAAATCCTGGAGCCGCACGAAATCGACCGCGCCCAGCGCATCTTCTATCGCGACGGCTTTGTGGTGGTGCGCAACCTGCTCGATCCGGAGCGCGTGGCGCTGTGGCGCGAAGCCAGCGCGCGCGTGCTCAAGCAGATTCTGGAAATTCGTGGCCAGGGAAACCGCAAATACATCACCGAGACCGGCCGCCTGCCGCATCGCTACTCATATGGCACGGCGTCGGCCTCGCGCGAGCTGCTGCACGATCCGGTCTGGGCGTCGATGATCGATCTGCCCACCACCACACCGATCCTGAAGAAGATATTCGGCACCGACGATTATCACGTGCGCGGCGCGGGCGGCGATCTGTGCCTGCCAGGCGCGATCGAATACCAGGCGCTGCACTCCGACGTGCGGGAGACCTTCGAGATGTCGCCCGCCCGCTTGCGCGCCGCGCAGCAGCTCGGCATCGAACTGCGAAAGAAGGAAGGTTCCGACGAGCTCACATTCCAGACGCAGCAGCTCATCATCCAGCGGACCTCTCCGCATGTGACGATCAATTTCCTGATGACGGACCTGACTTGGGAGAACGGGCCGATCCGCCAAATCGCGGGAACTTCGGCGATGGTGACAAAGCCGCCGACGCCGATGGACGAGCCGGAATGGATGCGGCTGTCGACCCTGGTCGGTGCGCCGGCGGGTGCCGGTGTGTTCCGCGACAACCGCGCCTGGCACGGTGCAACGCCAAACCTCTCCAGGGAAATCCGCGCCATGCCCAACGTCGAATATGCCGGCCCGTGGATCGATGGCAGCACCTTGCTGAAATCGATGCCGCACGAAATCTGGGAAACCTTGTCGCCGCACGCCAGGCACATCTGCCGCGACATCAAGACGGCGCCGGGCGTGTGGCCTGCCGGCGCCGGCGTGATGCATCCGATCGCGGCCAAGCGGCAGGAAGCGAAGGCGCGGGTGTAGTTTGCTTCGAGTGAGTTGCTCCGAATTCAACCACACTCTGAGTGTCATGGCCCGCAAAAGCGGGCCACCCAGTTGGGGACTGGTTGATCGTCGACAAATTAATCGGCGACCAATCCTTTTAATGATGAGCCCGCTGTCATCTGGGTGGCCGCTCTCCGGCGGCCATGACAATTGAGGATGCGAAGATGCTTCGTCACGCCGACACAGTACCCGACGCCGTCGAGCGAACTTCGCGCACGATCAGATAAAGCAACGGCCCGAACGAGCCTGCGACGAGAGTAATCAGGATAAACGGCCACGCGGGCAGCCCGCGTTCGCGCGCATCGTGGCTCATCCAGATGCAAGCCATAATCCCCACAATCACCAGGTCAGCGAACACCTGAGCGCCAGCCCAGCTGCGGAAATGCGGCTCCAGAATGCCGAAATAGCCGACATCCATCAGCGCAAGCGCCGAAAGCACGCCGAATGCGGCTGTCACCACAACAAGAACGATCAAACGGCCAGACATGGAAACCTCCTTGAATTGTCCGCCGCAAGATGACGCTTTGGCCGGATGCTCCGCAATTACCTCGCAGGTCATTGAACGGCCGCGCCTTGCACGCAACAATGACTTCGAAGGAGCACCGATCGTGTCGCTATCCTCGTTGGAAAAAAACACAGCCGGAGAAACCGGTTTTCCGCTTCTCCTGAAAACGTGGCGCCAAAGACGGCGTCTTTCACAACTTGAACTCGCGCTGTCGTCGGGTGTGTCACAGCGCCATGTCAGCTTTTTGGAATCCGGACGCGCCCAGCCCAGCCGAAGGATGATCCTGCAATTGAGCGAAACCCTGGAGGTGCCGTTGCGCGAACGCAATGACTGGCTGACGGCCGCCGGCTTCGCGCCCGTGTTCCGGGCGCGACCGCTGGACGATCCGCAAATGATGCAGGTCATGAGCGCGGTGCGCATGATGCTGGCGAACCACGAGCCGTTTCCGGCCATCGCGATCGATCGCGCCTGGAACATCCGCATGGCGAACAAGCCGTTCGACATGATGGGCGCGATGCTGGGTCGCGACATTTGGCAGGACGTGGGCGGAGCGCAGCGCAACCTGATGCGTCTGTTCTTCCACCCCAACGGCATCAAGCCGTTCGTCACGAACTGGACGGCGATCGCACCGCTCCTCTGGCACCGCGCGCAGCGCGAGGCGGAAGCGTTGGGCGGTCATGAGATGAAGCAGGTGCTGACCGAGCTCAGCGAGTTTCAGGATGCCGACACGCTCTGGGCGGCAGAGGACGCGGCGCTGGTACCCGTATTGCCCCTCATAGTCGAGAAGGATGGCGTGCGCATCTCGCTGTTTACAGTCATCGCTACGTTCGGCACCGCGCAGGACGTCACCGCCGACGAACTGCGCATCGAAAGCCTGTTCCCGGCAGACGCTGCGACCGAGACGCTCTTTCGCGCCGCAGCCGGTAGGCACGACGGCCCAGCGGCATAGTGGAGGCACCCTCTTTCCTCCCGCGTTAACGGGGAAGGTGTCGCGACGATGCGAAGCGTCGGCGTGACGGAGGGGGCAGGCGCCGCGCTCTGTGACAAGCAACACTGAAACCGCCCACCGCGCCGGCCCCCTCCGCTTCGCTCGCAAACGCTCACTCAGCACCTCCCCCGTAAACGGGGGAGGAAAAATGCGTCGCAAAGTTTCAGTTCCGGTACAACGCGCATCCCCTCGTTGTCATGGCCCGCCGAGTTCGTAACGGTAGCGTAAGAAGGGGCCACCCATTCACCCCCCCTCAATGTCATGGCCCGCGCCCACACTGTCGTTAGGGGCAGTGCGGGCCACCCAGTTGGGGACAGACTCATCGTTGAAGAAGTACTCTGCGGCAAATCCTTCGAATGTCGCTCCAAGCGTCACCTGGGTGGCCCGCGCTCCGGCGGGCCATGACAATCAAGGATGGTCTGAGCTCAGCGCGTCACTTCAAATTTTGAGCGTAGCACTTCGCGGAGTTTCAGTTCCGCTACAACAATCGCTTGAACACCGACATTTTCGGTGAAGCTGTGAAGGGGTTCTAAATTGGCTTATCTTCATCGCCAAGAAATTCTTCGACAATTCCACCCTGTATGATCTTGCCATGCTCATTCTTTTGAAGTCCCAAATGCAGTTTGGTTCTGAACCGATATTTGCGCACTGGCGCCCCCACAGGTGGCCCATATGCGATCTGGACATCGAGCATGGCAACGGCGCCGTGCTTCAAAACTTCGGGTTTGAATGCACCGGAACGCAGCCCGCGTAGACTGACGCGCGGAATAACCAGCGCAATTTTTTCTTCTGGTGCGGGACATGATCTGTCTTCGATTCGCAGATCAAACTTTTCACATTCGACCCTTATCGGGCCGTTGGAGAGGTTCCGAAAGTTGAATCCAATTTGGAATGCATCGTCTTCAGCGATCAAAAACTGGTAACCTTCTGGGTTCAGACAATATTCGTACGTCTGTTCGAGCTTGACCGATGCCGTTTGCTTGAAAGACATCAAAACTCGCAGGCCAATGACAGTCCACAGAACGGCCAAGAACGTACCGATGCTTAGCTCTGTCAGTGGACTTTGAATGACTGCTCGGCTGACACCCCATAAAACCAAACTGATCGAGCCAAGGAATGTCACGACGACACCCCACGGTGTCGATAGGAAGAACAGCGTGTTGAGAAGCACGGTCGTGATGGTGCCCAGGAATTTCCAAGGCTTCTTGCCGTTCGCGGCCATGAGTTGAGTCCCTTCGAGCCAGCAACCTGCCAGACTGAAGGGGAAGATAGCCTTAGGACCGTTGTCACTGTCGATTCAGGCATAATCGCCCGCTTCAATTTTGTACTTGCTTTGTTCTTTTTCCTGGTCTAATATTCCTCTAGAGATGACCACAGTCCTAGATATCACGGCAGATCGGCGGCTCCTGAGGGGCCGGGGGGCGCTTTCCAATGCGGCGGGGCGCTTTGAGAAACAGGCGCGCGTCCTTGTGGACGATGGGTGGGACGATGGCTGGCGCGACGAGGATGCCGCGCCGCCCACCCTGCGCACCGAGGTCATCCGCGACGCCACGCGTACGATCATCGCGCGCAACAAGTCGCCGGACATTTCCTTCGACCAGTCGATCAATCCCTATCGCGGCTGCGAGCATGGTTGCATCTACTGCTTCGCGCGGCCGGGACACGCCTATCTCGGCATGTCGCCGGGCGCGGATTTCGAATCCCGGCTCTTTGCGAAGCCCAATGCGGCCGAGTTGCTGGCGAAGGAATTGTCCGCGCCCGGCTATGTGCCCAAGCTCATCGCCATCGGCACCAACACCGACGCCTATCAGCCGATCGAGAAGAAGATGCGCATCATGCGCGGGATCCTCGAAGTGCTGCGCGACTTCAAGCATCCGGTCGGCATCGTCACCAAATCGCCGCTGGTGCTGCGCGATATCGACATTCTTTCCGACATGGCGCGCGAGGGACTGGCCAAGGTTGCGCTCTCCGTCACCACCCTCGACCGCAAGCTCGCCCGCACCATGGAGCCGCGCGCCGGCACGCCGCAGCGCAGGTTGCAGGCCATACGGGCGCTCAGCGAGGCCGGAATTCCCACCGGCGTGATGTTCGCGCCGGTCATTCCCGCGCTGAACGATGGCGAGATGGAAGCGGTGCTGTCCGCCGCCGCCGATTGCGGTGCGCGCACCGCCGGCTATGTGCTTCTGCGCTTGCCGCTCGAGATCAAGGACCTGTTCCGCGAATGGCTGGAGGCCAACGAGCCCGGCCGCGCCAAGCACGTCATGTCGCTGATCCGCCAGATGCGCGGCGGCAAGGACTATGACGCCCAGTGGAGCACGCGGATGAAAGGCACCGGACCGTATGCCCAGATGCTGGCCCACCGCTTCCACATGGCGGTCAAGCGGCAGGGCCTGAACAAGGAATCCCGCCCCTTGATCCTGACCAGGTTCCGCAAGCCGCCCCGCACCGGTGACCAGCTCTCCCTGTTCGCCGCCCCTCTTGCATCCGGACCCGTGTCGGCGCGCATCTAACCCTTCTAGAATCTCCGCACACCGCGGAATGGGAGGGAAAAACCGATGATTGAGGGCTTTGTCACCATCGCGATCACATTCTGGCTCGTCATCGGCATTGTCTTCGTGGCGAATGGCTATTTCGTCTACCAGGTCCGCAAGGCGCGCTATCGCGTGATGCAGACCCTGGCCGAGAAGGGCCAGCCCGTGCCGCTCGAGCTGTTCAACGGACCGCGAAAATCGGCGCCGGTCGGATTGCTGCGCGGCGGCATCATCCTGGTGTTCATCGGCGTGGCGCTGATGGCGTTCTTCTGGTCGATGACGTCGCAATCGTTTTTCCACGGCCCGATCGAGAGCGCTTCATGGCTTCCGACTCTGGGACTGTTTCCCCTCATGATCGGGCTCGCGCTGCTGTTGATGGCGCTGTTCGAGCGCAACCGGCCGCAATAGGAGGGGGCACGGCACGGCGTAACCGACATGGACGACAGCGCGCTCGTCGAACGGGCGGTGGCATCGCGCGACGTGGCGGCGTTCAGCGCGCTGGCGCGGATGCACCACTCGAAGGTACGCGGCCTATTGCTTCGCCTGACCCGCGGCAATCATGCCGCGGCCGATAATCTGGCACAGGAGACATTCCTGGCTGCGTGGCGCGCCATCGCAAACTTCCGCGGCGAATCGAGTTTCTCGACCTGGCTCTACCGCATCGCCTATTCGCGTTTTCTGATGCAGGCGCGCAAGCGCAAGCCCGACGATCAGCTCGGCGAGTGGCAGGAGACGGCGCCCAGCGGCGAGAACGCGACTTTGGCGCGCGTCGATCTGGAGCGCGCCTTCGCGAAGCTTTCGCCGCAGGAAAGCGCGGCGCTCACAATGTGCTTTGCGTTGGGCCTGTCCAACAGCGAAGCGGCGAGTGCGATGGACATTCCGCTGGGCACCTTGAAATCGCACGTGCTGCGCGGGCGCGAGAAACTGAAGACGATCCTTGGAGATCCGTCATGACCGAACAGGAACTGGACACGCTGCTTTGCAGCCCGCTGCCCGAGCGCGATGCGGCGGAATTTTCGGTGGGCCTGATGGAGCGCATCGCACAGCACGAGGCGCGTCCGGCGCGCATTTTGTCCTGGATCATGGTGGGTGTCCTGTTCGTGGTGATCGCAGCGGCCTGCGCGTTCGGCGCGAGCGCGGCCGGCCGCGCTGCATTGGGTGTGCCGGCGCTCGCAATTCCATGCCTGCTGACCGTCTTGACGCTGCTTCTTTCGTACGCCGTGATGCAATCGGCTCGGGAATAGACGCTGCACCGGAAAGCTCCCGCTGCCGCGTGTGCATAAGTCGCCGGCCGCGACGAACGTTCGCCTTTCGGCCTCGTTCGTCCTGCTATTCTTTGCGCGATGCCGCACTACATCTTCGAAGCGCGCGTGCTGAAGACGGTCAACGGCCTGGTCGCCGGCGTGGACGAGGCCGGCCGCGGTCCGCTCGCGGGACCGGTCGTCGCGGCGGCGGTCATTCTCAACCGCGCGAAGATTCCCAAGGGCCTGAACGATTCCAAGCAACTGAGCGCGGAGCGACGCGACGAACTCTTCTCCCACATCATGTTCAGCGCGCTTGCGGTTGGCGTGGGCGAAGCCGGCGTCGACGAGATCGATCTGATCAACATCCGACAGGCGACGCACATGGCAATGGCCCGCGCCGTGCGTGCGCTACAGTTCCAGCCCGCCTTCGCGCTGGTCGACGGCAACGACGCACCGGCGCTGCCCTGCCCGTGCGATACGATCGTCGAAGGAGACGCAAAATCGGTTTCGATCGCGGCGGCTTCCATCGTCGCCAAGGTCACACGCGACCGGATGATGGCAGCGCTGCATGGCGAACATCCGCAATATGGTTGGCTCAGGAACAAGGGCTATGGCACGCCGGAACATCTTTCGGCGCTGGCACGTCTGGGTCCGACCCCCCATCACCGGCGAAGTTTCGCCCCTGTCCACAACATCTTGTATGGTGGGAATCTTGAGGACTCAATCATAACACTTTGATTCAACAAGACTCTTGACCTGTGGACTCCGCCGAATCATTGTCCGCCCTCTGTTGATAAGAAAAAACCGGGTGGGAAAATGGCGGGCTTGAAGCTGGATCAGGTGATCGAGGGCGACTGCGTGGAAAACATGCGCGCCCTGCCCGACCGTTGCGCCGATCTGATTTTCGCCGACCCGCCCTACAACCTGCAGCTCAAGAACGAGCTGCGCCGTCCCGACAATTCCAAGGTCGATGCCGTCGACGACGAGTGGGACCAGTTCGACAGCTTCGCCGAGTATGACCGCTTCACGCGTGACTGGCTGACCGAGGCGCGGCGCCTGCTCAAGGACAGCGGCGCGCTGTGGGTGATCGGCTCGTACCACAACATCTTCCGCGTCGGGACGATCCTGCAGGATCTCGGTTTCTGGATCCTGAACGACGTCGTCTGGCGCAAGACCAATCCGATGCCGAATTTTCGCGGCAAGCGCTTCACCAACGCGCACGAGACGTTGATCTGGGCGACGCGCAATCCCAAACAGCAGTACACGTTCAACTACGAAGCCATGAAGGCGCTCAATGACGATCTGCAGATGCGCTCGGACTGGACCTTGCCGATCTGCGCCGGCCATGAACGCATCAAGGGAGCGGATGGGCAAAAGGCGCACTCGACGCAAAAACCGGAGTCGCTGCTCCATAGAGTGATCGTCTCGTCGACCAAGCCAGGCGATGTCGTACTGGATCCTTTTTTCGGGTCCGGCACGACAGGTGCGGTGGCCAAACGTCTTGGCCGCCATTTCATCGGGCTTGAACGCGAGAAGGAGTATGCCCGCATCGCGCGCGATCGCATCGCGGCGATCGAGACGGCTCCGGCCGATGCGATCGAGACCACAAAATCGAAGCGCTCCGAACCGCGCATTCCCTTTGGCTGGGTGGTCGAGCGCGGACTGCTGCCGCCCGGAACCGTCTTGCACGGCACGCAAAAGCGCCATCGCGCCAAAGTGCGCGCCGACGGCACTTTGGTCTGCGCGGATGCCTCCGGCTCGATCCATCAGATCGGGGCGCATGTGCAGGGCCTCGATGCCTGCAACGGCTGGACGTTCTGGCAGTACGAGCACAACGGCTCGCTTGTTCCAATCGACCTGCTGCGTCAGCGCCTGCGCGCCGATCTGGCCTGACGGAGGAGCGGTCCATCGTCCTGGAACGCGTGTTGCAGGATCTTTTTCATCAGCGTCGGAAGCGCGACGACCGCGAGGTCACTCGCCCAGATAAAACCAATGCCGTCATGGCCCGGCG